>CAIZKT010000243.1:0-3778 GCA_903933565.1 uncultured Victivallales bacterium
CCGCGGCGTCTGGCATTCGCGACCAGTCCCGCCGGAAGTCTCCCTCAAGAGTCACGTGACCCGTTCTGCTCGCCGGACGCGGAGACGATCGAAACAGAAGCCCCTCCGGAACTGACCTGCTCCCGGAACGACTGCCGGGGTTGGCTCGGGTTGCCGCCCGGGGTAGGTTACGCGGGACCGCAAACACGACTCTGCAAACCGACGGAAGGCAGGCCGGTGATGAGGATACTCCAGTACCGCGACCTCGAGGTCCGCAAGGACATTCGGAATCCGTTCGATAGAGTGGTCAAGTTCCTAGCCGCGGGTGACTTTCGTGCCGCCGATGTGCGCAAGATGCGGACCGAGGCACTTTACCGGGCTCGCCTCAACCACGCCGACCGGCTGCTGTTTCGCTTTGCGCGCTGGCGGGATGAGACCTGCCTGCTGCTCCTCGAGGTTGTCTACAATCATGCCTATGGCACCTCGCGGTTTCTGCGCGGCGCCGAGGTCGATGAAGCGAAGATCGAGCCCGTGCTCACGCCGACGCTGCCGAGCGACCCGACCCTCGACCCGCTGGTCTACCTGCATCCGGAGCGCCCCAGCTTTCACTTTCTGGACCGGGTGCTCTCGTTCGACGATCTGCAGGCAGAAGCCTACGGTGCCCGGCCGCCGGTGATCATCATCGGCTCGGCCGGCAGCGGCAAGACGGTCCTGACCCTGGAGAAGGTCAAAGACCTGACCGGCGACGTGCTCTACGTGACCCGCTCGCCCTATCTGGCGGAGGGGGCACGCGATCTGTACTACGCGGCGGGGTATCTGAACGAGGGTCAGACCGTGGAGTTCCTCTCGCTGCAGGAGTTCATGGAAAGCATTCGTCTGCCGACCGGGCGCCCGCTGACGTACCGCGATTTCGAGGCCTGGTTCGCCCGTCATCGGTCCTCGTCCCCGGTGAAAGACACGCACCGGCTGTACGAGGAGTTTGGCGGGGTGTTGACCGGCACCCGGCCGGACTGCGCCTGGCTGAGCCGCGAGGAGTACCTGACCCTGGGCATCCGGCAGTCCATCTTTCTGCCCGAAGAGCGCGGGCCGGTCTACGAGCTGTTCGAGAAGTACCTGCGGCTGTTGCGTGACACGGGCTGCTACGACCTCAATATCGCTGCTTTCGACAGTCTGCCCCTGTGCCAGCCCCAGTACGACTACGCGGTGGTGGACGAGGTGCAGGACCTGACCGTGGTGCAGATTCAGTTGATCCTCAAGGCCCTGCGGAATCCGCAGCAGGTGGTGTTATGCGGGGACTCGAACCAGATCGTGCATCCCAATTTCTTCTCTTGGGCCAAGGTGAAGTCGTTCTTTTATAGGCAGCAGAGCCCGGCGGGGGGGCAGGTGGCGGAGATGTTGCGAGTGCTGGATGCCAACTACCGCAATTCGCTGCGGGTGACGGGTTTGGCGAACCGGCTGCTGCGCCTGAAAGGGGCGCGTTTCGGCTCCATCGACCGCGAGAGCAACTACCTAGTGCGTTGCTGCTCTACACGTGAGGGTACGGTCGAGTTGCTGCCGGATTCGGCGGAGGTGGCGCGGGACCTGAACCAGAAGACGCGGCGTTCGGCGCGCTGCGCGGTCCTGGTGATGCGGCCGGAGGACAAGCCCACGGCCCGGCGGGTTTTCGAGACGCCACTGGTGTTCTCCGTGCAGGAGGCGAAGGGCCTGGAGTACGACGACATCGTGTTGTACAACCTGGTCTCCGGCAGTGCTCGGCCATTCGAGGACATCAGTGAGGGCATGTCGGCGGAACCCACCGAGGGCGACCTGCGCTATGCGCGGGCTCGGGACAAGTCGGACAAGTCCCTGGAGGTCTACAAGTTCTACGCGAACTCGCTCTACGTCGCCATCACCCGCGCGGTGGAAAACCTGTACGTGATCGAGGCGGCTCAGCAGCACCCGCTGCTGGCTCTGCTGGGGTTGGTCGAGACCCAGCGGCGCAGTTCGGCCCGCAGCCGCGAGTCCAGTCGTGAGGAATGGCAACGTGAGGCGCGGCGGCTGGAGCAGCAGGGCAAGACGGAACAGGCCGAGGACATCCGGCAGCGCATCCTAGGCACCCAGCCCGTGCCCTGGCAGGTGGTCACGCCCGAGACCCTGCCGCTGGCCGTGGCCGAGGCTCTCGACCCGCAACGCTTCAACCGGAAGGCCAAGGACCTATTGTTCGATTACGCCTGCGTGCATGGATTGCCGAACTTCTTCGGGCCGTTGCTGGAGCTTAAGTACAGCCGGGCGCGAGAGGTTGAGCGGACCCGGGACGAGGTCATGAACACCTACCTGCGCGAGGTCCGTGGGCACCGGCACGATGAACTCTACGCGAAGGTTGCCCGCCATGGCGTCGACTTCCGCAACGTGCTGAACCAAACGCCGTTGATGCTGGCCGCCTACGCGGGCAACGAGGAGCTGGCACGCCGCCTCGTCGGTGACGGGGCAGACCTGACTCTGCGCGACAACTGGGGCCGCACGGCGCTGCAAGTGGCCTTACGCCGGGCCTACCTGGAACCGCCCTTCGCGGCCGGACACATCGGCGCGCTCTACGAACTTCTCGCCCCCGCCTCGATCCGTGTGCGTCTGCACGACCGCCTGGTCAAGATCGACCGGCAACAGATCGAGTTCTTCATCCTGAACTGCATGATCGCCTTGTTGCAAGAGGTCCTGGACCCGGTGTCGTGGCGCCAGGCCGGGGTCTTTGCCTGCGCGGACTTCCTGCGGCTACTCGAGGTGTTTCCCGACCGGGTGGTGCCGCCCTGGCGCAAGAAGCGGTCCTACGTCAACGGGGTGCTGGCGCGCAACGAGGTGCGCCGTCCGGAACGTTGGAACCGGGAGTTGTTGTACCGCGTGCAACTGGGCAAGTACGTCCTGAACCCACTGGTGCAGATCGAGGTAGGAGAAAGCTGGCAGGGGGTGTACAAGATCGCCAACCTGAGCGCCTATTCGGGCGCCACGGAGGATCCGATCACGGTGCGGTTCGCGGAGTTTGTGCAGGCGCTTGAGCCGCAGTTGACGCACTTCCTGGACCAGAAGCGCGCCGGGGCGGCAGAGGCCGCGGGGGCGGGACCGGTCGTGGAGCTTGACCTGGCGCCGAGCCTGCCACTGGGGGTGACCTGACGGGACCGCGGACGACGGCGATGCCCCCTCCGGCGCCTGGGTCAGGCGCCCTGCCCCGTCACCACGACCGCCTCGATACCGAGGCACTCGGCGACGCGGCTCACGGCGCGGGCACGGTGCCCGAGGCCCAGGGCGAAGTGATGCGTCGGTCCCTCAGCCACCCAGCGTCTGAGGAAGGTGCGCACATCGGGCTTGAAACGGCCGTGGGTGTTGGTGTTGCCGGTCGGCGGAATGGGCCAGCGTACCGACTCGCCCTCGGCAATCACAAACTTGAGTTTCCCATCCGCCTTGACGCCCAGGCCCAGCATGGTGATGGGCCCCTCCTTGATGCGAAACTCGACGCTGGCGCCAAAGCCGGGCTTGCCGTGGTACTTCTTCAGGCTGCGCAAGACCGGACGTCCATCGGCGATGTTGAGATGGTGCGGCCCATCGTGACCCACCAGGACCGAGTCCCGGGTGAAGTCAACCGGGTGGAACTCGGCGAAGCTGCCCCCGATCTCGAGCCGGTCGAGGATGAGCATGGCCAGGCAGGTCTTAAGGTCGTATTCGCCGCACATGGGGAAGCCGGCCGCGCCCAGCAGGGAGTTGCCGACGATGAGGTTGGTGACGACCTTACGCAGGTCGGAGCCGGGCTCGCCCTCGTAGTAGTAGGCCA
>CAIZKT010000244.1:0-1763 GCA_903933565.1 uncultured Victivallales bacterium
TCAGCGCTCCAGGCGGACTTCCTTATTGCACAGGTCGGGATTCTGTACAAACCGGATCCAAGGCCGTGCGTCTGGCGGTATCTCACCTTTATCGGATCGGCGGCACGCACTATCTTCGCGTCAGCCTCCCGCCCGAGCTCCGGCAGGATCTCGGCAGACGCGAGGTCAGGAAGTCGCTGGGGACTGCCTAGCGCCCGCTGGCTTCGGAGTGCAGCACGTACCGAGATTGGCTCGAAGGGCGGCCAGGTTGGGCTGCAGGGTGGCCGGGTAACCGCAGGATGTCGGCAGGGGAGCAGTGCAGCACCACCCAGCACGGAATGCATGGCGCCGGTACCCGTAGACAACGTAGTCGTAGGCTTCGAGTGGGATGCCCGTGAGCCGGGGTCGCTCCGGGGGAGTTGCGGCAGGAGGAGTGATCGGAACGGTGCTATCAGTGACGCGTGGGACCCGTCGGCTCGCGCATTGCATCCTCAGGTGTCGGGCGGTATCCTTCGAACCGCGGGGCGGTCCGGCTCGACCGGTGCATCGGCAGATAGCAGGCGGCAGGCCGCCGCGGTCGGCAGAGCATTCCTGAAGTGCGGAGGGTCCGAATGAAGCGCACCACCTGGTCCGTGACAATAGGGGTCGCTCTCCTGGCCCTGTCGGCGGGGCTCTACGCCCTCCAGATAGCGCTATTTCAGCGCCCCAACGACACCGGGTTCTACCTGCTGCAGGATCTCGCCTTCCTCCCCTTTCAGGTACTGCTGGCAACCTTTATCGTTGACCGTCTGCTGACCCGTCGCGAGAAGCAGACCCTGTTGAACAAGATGAACATGGTCATCGGCGCTTTTTATGCCGAGGTCGGCACCGAGTTGCTCAAGCGCCTCCTGGCGTTCGACACCAAGGCAGGGGTGAGCGGTCCGGGGTTGGTGATCCAGGGAGACTGGACACCGCGCCGTTTCGCCGACGCGATCGAAGTGGCCCGGAAGCACGCCTCCTCGATCGAGTGCCGGTGCGAGAACCTGGAGGAACTCCAGCGTTTTCTGCTGGCGCGGCGTGATTTCCTCCTGCGCCTGCTCGAGAACCCCAACCTGCTGGAGCACGACACCTTCACCGACAGCCTCTGGGCCGTCTTCCACCTCACCGACGAACTGGCTCATCGCACGGACCTGAGGGCGCTCCCGGACACGGATGTACAGCACCTCGCTGGCGACATTGACCGCGCCTACAAGTGCATCGTGGCCGAGTGGCTGGCATACATGCGGAACTTGAAGCGGGACTACCCCTACCTCTTCTCATTGGCTCTGCGTACAAATCCGTTCGACCCCGCGGCCCGGGTGGAAGTCGGGCCCCCGCGTGCGCCGCAAACCGCCGCCAGCGCGGTCACTCTGAGCACGGGTGGGAAGCCCGGCTGAGTAGTTGAAGTAGTCGGTTGCGCTTAGTTATCTCAAGGAGGTGACGGGTTCCGCTGGCCATTCGCACGCTCTTGATCTTGCGCATGTGGGCGATGAACTGCACCACGCTCATCTGGCGCAGTGGGCCGGCCTTACCCATGCGGCGCTCCAGTTCGCTGTGCAGCACCAGGGCAAGGAAGGCCACGAAGAGTCTTCCGACTACAGAGCGGTCATTACCGGTGCGTAGGCGGTGCTGGCCGTCCTCGTTCTTGAGGGTGTCCAGCAGCTTCTCGATACGGTCGCGACCGCGGGAGCGAGCGAGGACCTCTTCGCGAGGGCAGTCGCGGGCGTTGGTCAAGACCAGCGTGAAGCTACCTACCAGCTACCACA
>CAIZKT010000245.1:0-7116 GCA_903933565.1 uncultured Victivallales bacterium
GAACCTCGCAGCCCGCTTCAGCCGCGCCCCAGTCGCCGACCTGACCGAACTCCTCGATACCCTCGTCCTTCTCGGCCACGTCCGCCGCCTCGACGATGGCCGTTGTGAGGCCTGCCGCTGAATCGCGCCCACAAGGAGCTCCCATGCCTTCAGCCAAGACCAAAGCCGCTGCCGGTTGCCTTCCACCGCCTGAGACGGCTCTTCAAACTGGTCGAACGCCTGGGCCTTGACGTTGGTGCCGCCCGCCGCGCGGCTCGGCGCGGCTACTGTCGGGATGAGGTCTGGGTCAGGCTAGCCGATGCTATGGCAGTGCCGACAGTAGGGTCTTGACGGGGGTTGGTCCACAAAGATCGGATGATTGGGAGCACATTCATGGAGTTCATCCTCAAGCCTAGCCTCCGACGGTCTGTCAGGCGTTCCGCAGACGGGACACGCACGCGGATGACCGGCACGTTGGCCACGGTGCTGTCCGTGCTGCTGGGAGGCGCCCTGGCCCAGGCGGCCGAGCTCGTCCTGGATGACCTGAAAGGCGAGCTCACGACCTGGGGCGAAGCGGCCACTCGGGCGCCGATGCCCGGCACGGCGGGCCAGACCGCACTCCGTTGGGCGCTGGATGAGACGCCGCGCCTCGGTCGTCCCCTCGCGGTCGAGGGCAGCGGTTGGCGCACGCTGAAGCTGCGCCTGTTCTCTGAGCGCATGACCGGTGATCGTGTGCGCCTCATTTTGCACGCCCCCGATGCGAACCAGCGCTACGAGCTGATCTTCAGCGTGGACTGGCGGGGCCAGAACGACTTGCAGATCGAGCCCTACTGCTGCACCACGGTCGGCCAGCCGCGCGGCTTTGACGCCATCCGCCGCATCGAGTTGGAGCGGGTGGACACGCAGTTCGGGGGCTCGGTCTTACTCGTGCAGCGCCTGGCCCTGACCACCGATAGTCCCCTGCATCCTGCCGGTCCGAACCTGGACATCCTCGACGCCAGCTACAGCAGCACCTTTCGGGACCTGAGCGCCTGGAAGCCGGCGCCAGCGGCGTCCACCCCCGGCACGGCGCTGCGCTGTCGGGCCTACTGGTGCTGGCTGGAGTTCATCTATGAGGAGGATCCGACCCGCTCCCAGCGCGCCGTCTTCGAGCGTGAGCTGCTCGCCGACGTCAGTGCCTATGACGCACTCGTCTGGCATGTGTCCGGCTCGTCCGGGCGCTACGTGACGCTGTGGGCAAAGGTGGATGGCACCTGGGTGCAGGGCGAGGCGAAGCGCCCCGGCGCAGATGGCTTTGCTGACCTGACCCTGCCGCTTGACGGGAAACGTCTGGAGGCCGTCCGCCTGGAAGCCGGCGACCTCCCAGGCGCACGGCGGACGGAGGCAGGCCGTGAGGTCATCAGCATCCTGCAGTGGATCGTCGGTCATCGGCGGGGCAGCCCGCCATTCGGGCCGGTCTGGCGGCCTGCCACCCACGACGTGCGGCCACGCCTGCCGACCCAGGATGTGCTGACGGACGGCGTGCCTTTTGGCTTCTACTTCTCGCGGAACGACCTCCCCGCCCTGCGCCAGAAGATCACCAGCGGCGCGTCGGCGAAGATGTGGGAGAACCTCAAGAAGCAGGCTGACGCCGCGCTCAGCGCCGAGCCGGAGAAGGTCGTGGACGAGTTCACCCACCCGTCCATGGCAGAGTTCACCCCAGCGAGCGAGCCGAGCATTCCCTACAGCTCCTGGATCACGGCGCCGGCGCTGGCGTATGCTCTCACGGGCGAGCCGCGCTACGCCGACATTGCCCGGCGCGGCATTCTCACCGTCTGCCAGATCGACTGGTGGGGGCGCGGGATGCCGGCCCGCTATCCCTTCGGCTTCTCCGGCACCCTGGGCTCGCAGCTCAACCAGTCCTATACCGCTATGTACGTCATGCAGGGTTACGACTGGGTGTACAACACCTTCACCGAGGCGGAGCGGCAGCTTGTCCGTGAGGCGATTCGGGACAAGGTCTACTACTGGATGTGGCAGTCTGGCACCCGTTACCGCGACTTCTCCAACCGTGGCGCGGTCTATTCGTGGATGTTCCTGCAGAGCGCGGCGGTTCTGGGCGACCAGGCGCCGGCTGTCGACAAAGCGAAAGCGGCCAACCTCGAGTTCCTGGACGCGCTGGTCAAAGGCTACTTCGGCCAGGACGGCGCCGGACGGGAAGGGGTCGGCTACGGCATGGGCACGCTGGGGCTCCTGCAGAATATCGCCTGCGCCGTGGCAGCGGAACGGAAGGTCCCGGTCGCCGAATATGTTGAGGGCACCAGCCTGCGCCACGCCCTGGAGTGGTTCCTCTGGATGCGTGGCACTGCCACCGCGCCGGCCTCGTTGCTGAACTACAGCGACGCGCACTACTCCGGCTTCGCGGTCGGGAGTCCCCAGGCACTCTTCTATAGCCACTTCTTCCACGACGGCCAGGCACAGTCGGTGTGGGAGCAGCAACACGGCGCCAATCCCCCGGGGGACGTGCGGACGCTGGCCTGGTACCGGCCTGAGACCCAAGCCCAACCCGAGGCCCTCGGCCTGACCAAGCTCTTCCGCAGCGACGGCTTTCTCTTCTGGCGCAACGGCTGGCAGTACGGAGACACGCTTCTCGCTTTTCAGGGCGGCCCGGCCACCCGCTCGGGCGCAGACCGCAATCAGATGGTGCTGGAGGCGTACGGCGAGCGCCTGCTCCTCGACCCGGGGATCTGCGGCTACGCTGATCCAGAGGCCAACCTCTTCCACCTCAGCACCCGCCACAACATCATCACCTTCAACGACGAGGACCAGAACCATCGTGATCGCCAGAAGGCCGCCGTGACCACCGAGTACCTGCCGGGCGAGGGGGTGGAGTTTGCCGAGTCCGATGCCACCCTTGCCTACGCCAGCGCCAAGCGCGTGCTGCGCACGCTGGCCTTCATCCGGCCCGAGTACTTTGTGGTCTCAGACGTGGCCGAGGCGGTGGAGCCGGCAAAGATCGCGCTGAACCTCAACTTCGGGGCGCCGCCGCGCCTGGAGGAGGACGGGCGGACCCTTCTGGCGGAAGGGCCGCGCGGGCGCTTGCGGCTGGTGCTGCTCGCACCCGGCGCCGTGCAGACCGAGGCACACACCTTCCGCACCGACATCGCCTCAGTTCCCGACCATCACCTGGCCCTGTCGGCGCCGGGGAAGGTCGTCGCGACGCAGTTCGTCAGCCTGCTCCTGCCCTCGCCATCCCGCTTGCCCGAGAGCGCCAAGGTCGTACGGCTGTCCTGCTCGAGCGGGTACGGCGCGAGCGTCACCGTCGGCGACCGTCAGGACCTCATCCTGGTAGCGGCGCCGGAAGCGCCCGAGAGGATCACGACCGAGGGGGTGGAGGCGCAGGCGCGCCTGGCGGTCATCCGCCGTGAGTCGGGGAAACTGCGGGTGGTGGCCCTGCTGCAGGGGACACGCCTGGAGGCCGGTGGCGGGGTGTCCGTCAGCGCCAGTGCGCCGACCACGTTGTCGGTCTCTTACCGGGACGATGGCACCGTCGTCTGCCGCGCGCGGGGCCCGGCGGGCACCGCCGTAAGCCTCCCCGTCCCGGCCACCGCCACGCAGGCCTGGGCGCTGACGCTGGACCAAACGCTGGCCCCCCTGCCCTGTCGCCTCGAGTCCGGCCTGGCCCGCTTCGGGTTGCCAACTGCGGCAACCGCCTACGCCGAGGCCGTCGTCGTGCTTGGCGCCACGGCGCCGCCGGTGGCGGCCGCCGCACCGCAGCTCACCCGCCTCACGGTAGACGGCCGCGAGACGCCGGCCGGCCCCGAGATCACCGCGGTCTGCGAGGGCGAGTTGCCGCGTGAGCTGGCCGTCGAGGTCTCGTGTGCGGACGCCGCCCTGGATCCCGACAGCCTGCGCGTCCTGGCCGATGGCGTCCCGCTGCCGCGCGGAGCCGAGCTGAAGTGGGAGCCGCTCACCGCCACCGGCTACCGCGTCCGCGTCACCTGCCAACTGACCGCCCACCTGCAGGTTACGCCTGGCCTGATCGCGGGACACACGGTCACGTTTCAGGTAGCGAACTCCGCCCTGATGCCGAAGCGGGCGGAGTTTGCGCTGCACTTGGGCGCAAAGGTCGCCGCCCGGCCGGGGGTCGCCTATCTCAGCGACTTCACGCCGCTGGAATCCTTCGCCCATGGCGGGGTGACCAGTGACCACGGCTACTGGGCCCCCGCGGCGCCGCTAAAGCTCAACCGGGTGATCTACGCCAAGGGCGTGGCCATGCACCCGGAGACTGGCCGCAACGCCCTGGCCGTCTACGACGCCAGCGCCTGGCGGGGCAAGACCCTCCAGGCTTCGGTCGGGATCATGGACGGGGCCGGCGGCGGCAGTGCCGTATTCATCGTCCAGCTCCAGACCAAAGGCGGCGACTGGCGCGAGGCTTACCGTTCGCCAGCGGTGGCCTTGGGGCAGCCTCCGATCGCCCTCGCCGTGCCCCTCGGCGAGGCGGAGCGCCTGCGGCTCGAGGTGAACGACGCCGGCGACGGTATCAGCTGCGATCACGCCGTCTGGGCCGAGGCGAGGATCGGCGAGGCCAAGTAGCTTGCGACGCCGCTCGCAAGCGGCGGACAAGCAGTGGCTGCTGGCCTTGTGCGGCGCGCTTGAGGACGAGGCCTGGGGCGACTACGACTGGAACCGCCGCCTTGATGAGGCCACTGCCAGGCAGGACGTTGCGGCTTCCAGGTGGAGAGCTGGTGCGTGAAGGACGGGAACTTCGTCCGCTGCCCCCGGGGTGGACCGCGGCCGCCGACGCCTCCCGGGAGCGCCGGCACGGCCTCAGCTCAGGTGTTCGCGGGCGAAGGCCATCTCGTCGGGGATGGGCAGGTGCTGGGTACACTTGGGCACGCAGGTGCCGCAGGCGGTACACGCCGCGGCGCCCTTGCCGGGAACCCAGGGACTGTTGCCGATCAGGCGCTGGTGCGCCACGGCGTTCCCGTGGAAGCCGAGGAAGCGCTCGGTGTAGACCGCCTCCATGACCTGCGGGATGTTCACCTCCTGCGGACACGGCATGCAGTAGCCGCAGGCGGTGCAGAAGCCGACGTTGCGGCGCGACAGGCCGTCGACGAACGCCGCTACCTCGGCACACTCTTCCGCGCTGAACAGCCCCCGGGCCGCCGACGCCAGCGTGTCGTCCACGTCGGCAATCTTGTTCACCCCCGAGATGAGGGTGTCGATGTTGGGATTCGAGAGTACGTAGCGGATCGCCAGGTCGGCGCAGGAGACCGCCCCCAGTTTGTCGAGCAGGGGCCGGAAGACCGCCGAGTTCTCGGCGAAACGCCCGCCCGCCACCGGGTTCATCACGATCGTGCCAAGGCCCAGCTCCCGCGCCTTTGCCAGGACCTCGGCGTAGCCGCGGTTGAGCACGTTGTAGGAGACCAGGAGCACCTCGCACCAATCCATCTCCCCCAGCATCCCGACAAGTTCCTCGGGCTTCCAGTGACTGGTCAGGCCGATGTGCCGGACCAGGCCGCGGTCGCGGGCACGACGTACGCCGTCCAGGAAACCGCCCGGCCGCCGCGCCTGCTCGTAGTGTTCGGGCAGGTGCAGATTCCAGACCTGGTAGAAGTCGAGGACGTCGACGTCGAGGCGTCGCATGGACTCCTCGAGGCGCCGCAGCACGCAGTCGGCCGAGGCGTCGTCGCTGGGCTCGATCCGGGTGATCCACGGGGCCCACTTGGTGGAGAGCAGCACACGCTCGCGGTAGCCGTCGCGCAGGGCCTTGCCGATCTTGATCTCCGACTCGCCGTAGCCCCGCGAGGTATCGATGTAGACCATGCCGGCATCGATGGCGTGACGGACGACGGTGACGGCCTGGTCCACGTCCGCGGGCAGCCGCATGCCACCCAGACTGGTGCGCGGCACGCGCAGCCCACTCCGCTGGCCGAAGGGAATCTGAGGAAGCATCAGAGAGATCTCCAGGTTGACGCCGCGCTGCCGCCCCGGCAGCAGGCCCGGTAACCTAAGACCCCAAGGCGCCGGCGCCAGTGCGCCACCGTCACGTGGCGCGGGAGCCCCGCTGCGGCTACGTTGTCCGGCGTCTTCAGCAGCCATAAAGGAATACCCCCATGCGCCTCGACATCCATGGCCACATCGGCCGCGTCCTGCCGGACCGGCGGGAGTTCATCGACGCCACCAACCTGATCGCCAAGATGGACGCCTGGGGGATCGATGTAACCTGCATCCTGCCCCTCAGCGAGACCCCGGAAGGGGGTTACCTGGAGTGTGGCACCGAGGAGGTCATCGCCGCCTGCTCGCGCTATCCGGACCGTCTCATTCCCTTCTGCCTTATCGACCCGCGCTACGGCAACTGCGCCACCACCGACTTCAGCCACCTCCTGGAGGAATACCGGGCCCGGGGCTGCAAAGGGCTGGGGGAACTCCTGCCCAAGCTGGACTTTGACGACCCGCGCTGCCTCAACCTGTACCGCCAGGCGGCCCGCTTCGACCTGCCGGTGCTCTTTGATATGCAGGACCGACCCAACGGCTACGGCCTGCGCGACGACTTTGGCCTGCCGAAGCTGGAACGGGCTCTGCAGACCTGCCCGGACACCGTCTTCATCGGCCACGGGCCGACCTTCTGGGCCGAGATCTCCGGCGAGGTCCCCGCCAGCCGCTCCAGCTACCCGCCCGGGCCGGTGAAACCTGGCGGCGCCGTGCCCAGGCTGCTGCGGCAGTACGCCAACCTGTGGGCCGACACCTCCGCAGGCAGCGGCCACAACGCCTTCACCCGCGATCCGAATTTCGGCGTAGAGTTCCTCGATGAGTTCCAGGACAAGCTCATCTTCGGCACCGATTCGTGCCAGCGCAGCGACGTCAACGGCACCTGGCTGACGGTGGCTTTGTTCCGTGACCTGCGTGAGAACCGGAAGCTCTCGGAGGACGCCCTGCGCAAGATCGAGTGGCAGAACTGCGTGCAGGTGTTGCGCTTGAGCCTGCCGGGCAGTCCAGTTGCATGATACAGGCTCCGCCACGGAACGCCGACGACGTCCTCAGGTAGGGGGACACATAGCGACCTGTGCAATAAGGATGGGCCGTGGTATTCAGCCCCAAGGGGGCGTTTCGGGCGCCCAGGGCAACGCCCTGGGTACCCGTCCACAGCGAAGA
>CAIZKT010000246.1:0-8167 GCA_903933565.1 uncultured Victivallales bacterium
CCGCACGTTCAAGTTGCGCGGCCTGTTGCTCTACCGCCTCATGGAGCAGGCCGTAGCACCTGCTCCATCTCCGTACTGCCAGAGCGTTGGGGACCCCTCCCACCACCCGTAGTGGCTACTTGCGCCAAGTGGATACCCCCTATCAATGATTGGGGACACTTCCGGTTCAATCCCTGGAATCCGCGCCACCCGGGTTCAACCCATCCTTAGCGGGGGTCTATTTCTCGAAACCGCCCTGCGGGGTTCCAGGCAGACAACGACATTCGGCGGTAGTTTATGCAGCATTCGGGCCTAGCGAGCTGGGCTGGCCCGGCGCGGACGCCAGGCTCGCTCCCCCCGACTCAGCCGGATGCCGCCGGAATCAGGGACCGTTGCAGCGTCGAGAGGATCAACGACCTTTGCTGGAAAGGGAGATAGCACATGCCGCTGAAATGGCGTCGGGTGTGGGTCGCGGACGAAACCTACGAGTCCGCCGGGGTGTTCGATGTCAACGGCGACGGGGTACTGGACATTGTCTCCGGCGCCTTCTGGTACCAGGGTCCAGACTTTCGCCGTAAGCACCTCATCGGTGCGGTCAGGGCGGATGGCGAGTACTTCGACGATTTCTCCACCATCGCCATGGACGTCAACGGCGACGGTCGGATGGACTTCATCACGGGCGGCTGGTGGGGTAAGACGCTGCGCTGGCGCGAGAACCCAGCGGATCCGACCAAGCTCTGGCCGGAGCACATCATGGGCGAGACGGGAAACGTGGAGACGACGCGGGCCTGGGACATCGACGGCTGCGGTATCCCCGAGATCATTCCCAACACGCCGGGCCGCCGGGAGGTCTGCCTCTTCAAGCTGAAGACCCAGGGCGGCAAGGGCACCGGCGCCTTCGATAAGATCACGGTCTACGAATTTCCCGAGGGGCAGACGCAAGGCCATGGGTTGGGTTGCGGCGACATCGCGGGGCACGGCCGCATGGACATCGTGCTGACCCGTGGCTGGCTCGAATGTCCGGCCAAGCCCTGGAGCGAAGGGTGGACCTGGCACCCCGATCTGAAACTCGATTGGAACGGCGCCAGCGTGCCGATGCTGGTGGTGGATGTCAACGGCGATGGCCGCAACGAGTTGATCGTCGGCAATGGCCACGGCTATGGCCTGACCTGGTACGAGCCCCAGCACAGCGCCACCGGGAGCATCACCTGGCAGCCGCACCCGATCGATCCGTTCAATGCTCAGTATCACGACTTGATGTGGGTGGACATCGACGGTGACGGCAAGCCCGAGCTGGTGACGGGTAAACGGCACCGCGCTCACTGCGGTCGCGAAGCGGGCGAGTGGGACGACGTGGGCATCTACTACTTCAAGTGGACCGGCCAGGGTTTTGCCAAACAGGTCATCGACTACGGGCCCATCGGCGAGGCCAAGGGCTGCGGCATCCACTTTGCCCTGGCCGATCTGCGCGGCACGGGTCGGCTGGACCTGGTGGCCCCGGGCAAAGACGGGCTCTATGTGTTCTTCAATGAGGGGATGTGAGCGGGTGGTGGCAACCCGCCTGTCCGACACGTCTGACAGGTCCGACAGGTCCGACAGGTTGCGCAGGCGGCTCGCCGCGCCCACGGCCCCGGCCAAGGAGACTGTGCCATGCCTAAGATTGCGATGATCGGCGCCGGCAGCCTGGTGTTCTGCAAGACGCTGGTGATGGATATCCTCGCCACGGAGGCGCTCCGTGACAGCGAGATCTGTCTGATGAACCGCACCAAGCCCAAGCTCGACCAGATGGCGGCCTTTGCACGGCGGGTGGTGAAGGAGAACCACCTCCAGACAAAGATCACCGCCACCCTCGACCGGCGCGCCGCCTTGCGCGGCGCCGACTATGTGATCCTGATGATTCAGGTCGGCGGGGTGGACACCTTTCGCCACGACTACGAGATTCCCCTGAGGTATGGCGTGGACCAGTGCATTGGCGACTCGCTGGGCCCGGGAGGTGTCATGCGTGGCCTGCGCACGATTCCGGTGCTGGTGGACATCGTGCGCGACCTGGCGGAACTTTGCCCACGGGCGTTGCTGCTGAACTACGTCAACCCCATGGCCGCCTGCTGCCTGGCGTTGGGCCGCGTGGCCGGGCCGGTACAGTTCATTGGCCTGTGCCACGGCGTGCAGACGACGCTGGACCTGATCAGCCGCTACGTGGACGTGCCGAAAGAGCAGATCGGCTATCTGTGCGCCGGTATCAACCACATGGCCTGGTTCCTGACCTTGCAGGACAAACGGAATGGGCGCGACCTAAACCCGATCCTGCGCGCCAACTTCGAGAAGCCCGAGTACTACGCCAACGAGAAGGTGCGTGGCGAGGTCATGCGCCAGTTTGGCTACTTCATGACCGAGTCGACCGGGCACCTATCGGAGTATCTGCCGTGGTTCCGCTCCAGCGCCCGAGCTTTGCGGGCCTACTGCGACGAGCCGGCCTTCGGCGGCGAGAGCGGGGCGTACTACACCTACTGCGCTATGCTCGCGGCCAAGTACAAGGGGGTCAACTATCTCGACTCGGAGAGCGCGGTCCTCAGCCAGCGCAGCGTGGAGTACTGCTCGTACATCCTGGAAGCGCACTTGACGGACAAGGCCTTCCGCCTCAACGGCAACGTGCGTAACGACGGCTACATCACCAACTTGCCGTCAGGGTGTTGTGTTGAGGTGCCGGTCTACGTCGACGGTCGTGGCCTGCAGCCGCTGCGCGTCGGCGATTTGCCACCGCAATGCGCGGCCTTGAACCAGAGCAACATCACGGTGCAAAGCCTCGCGGTCGAGGCCGGCCTGAGCGGCGACCCGGAGCTGGCCGTCGCCGCCATCGCCATGGACCCCCTCACCAGCGCCTGCTGCACCCTGAGGGAAGTGCGCGAGATGACCGCCGAGCTGATCGAGGCCAATCGCGAGTTCCTGCCACAGTTCAAAGACAAAGCCCTGCGGCCGACGCCGCCGGTACGGATACCGCGCCGGCTGCAGCGTATCGAGGTGCCCCTGGATCCGGCCCTGGCCATTGCCAACCGCTTCGGCGAGCTGGCGGCGCGCCAACTTCAGGGCAAGAAGGGATAAGAAATGGCGCGGCCGCGACTCGCGGCCGCGACTGGCCAAGGAGATCGAGCGATGTCCAGCAACAAGGTCAGAATCGGTTTTGTGGGTGTCGGGGGCATGGGGCAATGCGCCCACCTGAAGAACTATGCTACGCTGTCCGAGCAGTGCGAGGTGGTGGCTATCGCGGAACTGCGCAGCGATTTGGCCCGCGGGGTGGCGGCACGCTACGGCATCCCGAAGGTCTACCGAAACCACGAGGAGCTTCTGGCCAAGGAAAAGGTGGACGGCATCGTGGCCTCACAGCCCTTCACGCGGCATGGCGTGCTGGTGCCCGAACTCTTGCGGGCCGGAGTGCCGGTATTCACCGAGAAGCCGTTGGCCGGAGCGCTGGCGGTCGGGGAGAAGATCGTCGAGGCGGTGGCGAAGAGCGGCACCTTCCTGATGGTGGGCTATCACAAGCGCAGCGATCCTGCCACCCAGTACGCCATGGAGCAAATCCGGGCGTTGCGGCAGTCTGGCGAGATCGGCGCCATGACCTACGTGCGCCTCCTCATGCCCGCCGGGGATTGGGTCGCCAGCGGCTTCAACGACCTGGTGCGGGGCACGGATCCCGTCCCGCCCTTGCAGTGGGACCCGCCCGCCGCGGACCTGAGTGCGGACGTTTTCAAGGCGTACACCAGCTTCGTCAACTACTACATTCACCAGGTGAACCTGATGCGGCACCTGCTCGAGTGCGATTACACGGTGAAGTACGTGGACCCGACCAGCCGAATCTTGGTCGGGCAAGCGGCCAGCGGCATCCCGTGCTCGATCGAGATGTCCCCCTATGTGACCACGATCGACTGGCAGGAAGAGGCCCTGGTCGCCTTTGAGCGTGGGTACATCAAGATCACCTTGCCAGCGCCGTTGGCCAGTAACCGACCCGGCGCCGTCGAGGTCTTCAAAGACCCCGGGAAGGGCGCCACGCCGACGCGGTTGACGCCGCAGTTACCCTGGGTTCACGCGATGCGGCAGCAGGCGCTGAACTTCATTGCCGCCATCAAGGGCGAACGGCCGCCGACCTGCGATGCCGCCACGGCGCTGAAGGACCTGCAGACCGCCCGCGAGGTCATCCGTCTGCGCCACGGGGTCTGAGGGGTCTTGCGGCCGGGTCCTGCGGTCGGCGGGTCTAGGGCCGGAACTTCCGCCGCTTTGCGCGGTTCAGTTTCTCCGTGTGCCAGCCCCGCGCTCGGCATCGTCAGAGTGCAGCACGGCGAAGACTCGCGATTCGCCGGGGATGCAGGCGCCGGAGAGGTCGTCGCCGTCCCATGCACCACTCGCGCTGGTGATACTCCTCGGCGGCTTCACCCTCGCCGTCGAAGTCGTGGCCGTGCATCTCGGCGAATGCGCCGGCCGCGTGACCTTCGCCGCGTTTCTGGAGCGGCTGAAGGCAGAACTGGAGCGTTCCGATCTCGTGCTGCTGCTGGTGGGGCCGGATCTCATCTACGGCAGCAGAGGCCGGAGCCACTTGGGCAGCGACGGACCCAAGCTCACGTGTCGGCCATTCTGGAACACGGCGACCTGGCGGAACGGGGTTCGCAAGTCGTCATTGTCGAAGATCCAGACGTGCGGGAGTTCGCGGATGGCGGCCTGGAGATTGGCCTGTGTGCGCGGATAGCGGGCAGCCAACTTCTCCGGCGGCACGTCGTGTCCGCCTTGGGAGACGCGCATGGCCACACGTTCCTCGGAGACTTCTGGCCCGGAGATCCCGATGAAGCAGAGAACGACCGTGTAGCCGACGCTGGCGGCGTCCTTGAGGAAGGTCAGCTTGTCGCCCACGGGATCGGAGAACTCGGTCTCGAAGACGAAGCTCGCGCGTTCCGCAACCAGTTCGCGGCGCAGCCGGTCGGCCAGGCGCGCGGCGGCGTAGGGATCGAGGCCGAGCTCGCAGGCCAGCACATCGGCGTTGAGAAAGCGCAGGGCAGCCGGTTGGAGGTGGGCATGATAGAAGGTGGTCTTGCCGGCGCCGTTCGGTCCTGCCAGCGCCACGATGACCGGTCGCTGATCGAGCGGGCTGCTCATCGCTTCGCCGGCTTTGACCTGACCGCTCTGAACTGACGGTTGACGAAGCGCCCCACGGTCCGTTTGCCGTCGGCCCCAGTGCGGACCAGCAGTCCGAGGCCACCGGGGGCAGGTTCATAGCGCGGAAAGGGTTGCGCCAGGAGGAAGTCGGCCACCCGGCGCCGACCGTCAGGAGAGTCCACGGCGTCGAGACAGGCGGAAAGCGGCCGGGCGCCAGCGCTCCGGCACAGGGCCAGCGCCTGTCCGCCCTGCAGCAGGGATTCAACGGCGCGTCCCAGCTTGGCCCAAAACTCGACCTGACCCGCGATGGAACGTTCCATGGACTCGCCAGCCAGGCGAGCATCGAGCACCAAGGCATCGGATAGTTTGACGGGCTGACTCATGGGAATAGGGTAGCATTGTGCTACCGCGATGTCGAGTCGGCGTCGGCGCCGAAGCCTTGCGGACCTGCGCCGTCGCGACCTCAGAACTCCCCCCCGCCAGCAGGAAGGGCGACGCCCACGAGGAAACCGCTGCCCAAAGAGGGCCGCCTTGACCGTGTATCCGGAGAACTCCGGCTTACCCGTCAGCGGCGCCGTCTGCAAGGCCGGTTCCCCTGCCGCGGTGGCAATGTGGATTTTCGGCGACAGATTCCGTGCGTGTCGGCGTGGTTGTGCCGGCGTGGTTGTGCCGACGTTTGTCGAGGCACGGCAAGGACGGGTCAGCCCAGATGCGGAAGATGGCGGACAAACGGTGGACGGGAGCCGGGGTCGGTATGGCTCTCGCGCTCTGTGCGCTGTGGCTAGTGGGTTGCTCGTACGAGCAGACCGACCGCCGCACCGAGATCGTGCTCTACGACTTCGCCTACGTCAACTGGACCGCCATGAACCGGGAGCGCCTCAAGGTCTTCGAGGCGCAGAACCCCGATCTCAGGGTGCGTTTGGTCACCGGCGACTACAGCAAGTTGCTGACCATGGTGGCCGGCGGGGTGGCCCCGGACGTGGCCTACATCGACTATGTCTATGTGCCGTACTTCGCCAAGCGCGGCGCCATCGTCTGTCTCGATGAGCGGGTCGCCCAGGAAGGCAGCGATTACCTGGGGCGCTTCTTCGCCTCTACCCTTGAAGGAGTGCGCTACAAGGGCCGCCTGTATGGCCTGCCCGATGCCTGGTCACCGGTGCTGCTGTACTACAACAAGAGCCTCTTCGATCAGTACAACCGCGAGCACCCCGGGGATGTTTTGACCTACCCGGGAGCGGCCTGGACCTGGGACGACTTCCGCCACGCCGCCAAGGCCCTGACCGCGGATCTCGATGGCGATGGGCGCACGGACCGGTTTGGGGCGCTGGTGCCCGCCAGCCACCATCGCTGGCCCATCTTCGTCTGGCAGAACGGCGGCGAGGTCACAAGTGCGGACCACCGACGTTGCCTGATGGACACGCCTGAGGCCATTGCCGGCATTCAGTTCCTCTACGACCTGATGTTTGTGGACAAGTCCATGCCCAGCGCCTTGACGCAGATCGAGGGCGTGGCTGAACAGAGCATGAACCGCTGGTTTGCCGAACAGCGCCTGGCCATGATCTACACCACGCGCTACTACCAGCAGGACCTGGCCGAGGTCGGCGGCTTCGAGTGGGACGTGGCGCCCCTGCCGCGGGGCAAGAATCGCTCGACCATCTACATCGGTGGCACCTGGTTGCTGTTCTCGCAATCCCGGCAACAAGACGCCGCCTGGCGCCTGATGCGGTTCCTCAGCGACGATGCGTCCAGCGAGATGAGCATGCGTTGCGGGCGCGCCCTGGCCGCCAACCGGCAGACGGCGGCGCGCCTCACCGACCACCCCGGAACGCCGCCCGAGCACGACGCCGCCTTCGTCGAGTTCGGTGATCTGGCCAGGGCGAAGCAGTTCGAATACCTCGACATCAGCAAAGCCTGCTACGATGCCTTCCAGGAAATCGACCTGGTCCGGCAGGGGCTCCGTACGCCCGAAGAGGCCTGCCGCAACTATGCCCGCATCATGAATGCAGCGCTGGACACGCTCTGGCGGGAGAAAGGCGGACCATGAACCCGTGGCGTCGGCGTGGCATCCTGGCGGCGTATCTGTTCATCCTGCCGAATCTGCTAGGCTTCGTGGTGTTCACCAGCCTGCCGGTGCTGGCGTCGCTGGTGCTGAGTTTCTACGAGTGGGACCTGCTGCGCTGGCCGCCGCAGTGGGTCGGCTTTGGGAACTTCGCCGAACTGCTTGGCGATGCCAGTTTCTGGAAGTACCTGGTGAACACCGTGGTCCTGATGGCGGGGATCCCGGTCAGCATGCTACTGAGTCTGTTGCTGGCGGTGTTGATGAACCAGAAACTGCGCGGCATGGTGGTGTACCGGACGGTCTTCTTCCTGCCCTCGATCACGGCCGGCATTGGCACCTACCTGCTCTGGATGTCGATCTACAACCCCGAGTTCGGCCTGATCAACTGGGCGCTGCGCCACCTGTGGGAGGCGCTGGGTTGGACGGTGGGTTGGGCCGGCA
This sequence comes from uncultured Victivallales bacterium, assembly GCA_903933565.1. Lineage (GTDB taxonomy): Bacteria > Verrucomicrobiota > Lentisphaeria > Oligosphaerales > JAFGRS01 > CAILUI01. The sequence continues at coordinate 7,619 of CAIZKT010000246.1, forward strand.
TACGCCTGCCGCCCTTCGTCGGCCCCGGCTGGCTTCAGGACGTGCTGTGGGCCAAGCCAGCCCTCATCATCATGGGCATCTGGGGCTCGATGGGCGGCACCAACATGATCCTCTACCTGGCAGCGCTGCAGAACATCCCGCCTGAGCTGTATGAGGCGGCCGAGATCGACGGGGCCGGCGCCTGGAGCCGCTTCTGGCGGATCACCTGGCCGATGGTCTCGCCGACCACCTTCTTCCTCACCATCATGGGCATCATCGGCGGCTTCCAGGGCGGCTTCAATCAGGCCCATGTGATGACCGGTGGCGGGCCGGCTGGATCGACCACCACGATCAGCTACTACATCTACCAGAACGCCTACGTGTGGTTTCGCATGGGCTATGCCGCCAGCCTGGCCTGGGTGTTGTTCCTGATCGTCTTCGCCCTCACCATGGCCAATTGGCGGTTTGGGCAGAAACGAGTGCATTACGGGTGAGGGTTGGAGCGGCCGCGGCGCGCGGCCACTGCCCACGAGGCCGTGGGCGGTCCAAGGAGATGGAGCGGCCGCGGCG
>CAIZKT010000247.1:0-5828 GCA_903933565.1 uncultured Victivallales bacterium
CTCGTGGGTGATGCTTCGAAACCATAAGCCGTCTGCTCACTTCGTCGCCCCCCTGGCGGAACGGTCGGGACCCGCCCGGCGACCGGCGTTCAACTTGCGCGTCTTCCTGAGGTCTGGTTGACAATCTGCAGGACTTCCCGGCCCATTTCCCGATAGATCTCCGCCCGCTTGCGCTCGGTGATGTCTTCGATGGTGGCCATGGTCCGCTTCGGCTGACCGGCGGCGTCCCGGATGAGGGTCATGTTCACATTTACCCAGGCCACTGTGCCGTCCTGGCGCAGATAGCGTTTCTCTAGGCGGTAGTTCGGCGCCTCGCCTCGCACGACCTGCTGAAAGAGCTCCGCATCCCGTTCCCGATCGGCGGGGTGCGTAAGGTCCCCAATCCGCATCTGCAGCAGGTCGTTGGCGGAGTAGCCGGTGATCTCGCACAGCTTCTGGTTCACCCGCAGCCAACTCCCGGTGCGCGGATCCGCCTGGGCTATCCCGATGGAGGCGACCTCGAACATGGCACGGAACTCGGCCTCGCTCTCCCGCAGCGCCTCCTCCGCCTGGCGTCGCTTGTGCCGCTCATCGGCCTCGCCCAGGGCACGCAACACGGCCGGCACCAGCCGCGCGAGCCGGTGCTTGAGCACGCAGTCCGTCGCCCCTGCAACCATACACGCCACCGCCTGCTCATCGCCCAGGGTGCCGGTGAACACGACGAAAGGGACCTCGGGCCGTTTCGTCCGTGCCAGGGCCATGGCCGCCATCCCGTCGTAGCCGGGCAGGCTTAAGTCCGAGAGGATCAGGTCAGGAGAGGCCTGGTCGAGCGCCGCTTCGTAGGCGGCGCGGTCGCTGACGACTTGCAGGTTACAGGCCAGGCTGGGGTTCAGCCGCAGTTGGCCCTGAACCAGCTCCGCGTCGCGCGGGTTATCTTCAAGATAGAGAATCTGTAGCAGCTTGCCCATCGTGACCCCAGCGTTGAGCTCAGGGTGGCTTGTGCCGCAACGACCGCACGCAGCCCGGCGGCGGCTCGTTGACCACGGCCCAGAAAGCGCCGACCAGCTTCATTGCTTCCACGAACTCCGGGAACTTCACCGGTTTGACGATGTAGGCGTTGGCGCCGAGTTCGTAGCTCTTGATCAGGTCCGACTCCTCGCGCGACGAGGTCATCACCACCACCGGGACCACCTTCAGCTGCGGGTCACTCTTGATCTGCCGCAGCACCTCGATGCCGTCCACCCTGGGCATCTTCAGGTCCAGCAGTATGACGGCGGGATTGCCGACGTGACGGTCGGCGAACGGACCCCGCCGATAGAGGTAGTCGAGCGCCTCGACCCCGTCGCGCAAGGCGACGACCTCATTGGCCAGATTGTTCTGCGTCAGGGCATCGAGCGCCAGCTCGGTGTCGCGGGGACTGTCGTCCACCAGCAGGATGCGTCTCAGGGGGAGGCTGGTGGTGCTCTGTCCTTTCGGTTGTGTGGTCATGGTGTTCCTTTCCTAAATGAAGAATGAAGAATGAAAAATGAAGAATGAAGAATGCGGAATGGGGCTAAGTCGGCTCCGATTCCGTTCCTTTCGCGCATTGTTCATTCTGTATTCTTCCTTTCTTTGGCGTTTTTGATAATCGTGACGAAGATCGCGATTAACTGGCTCGTCTCGTCCGTCAAGGCGGACAGGCGTGACAGGGGAACAATGGCGGCTTCGATGAGCAGTTCCAACCAGTAAGCGGTTTCGTCGAGTTCCTTCAAACAGTCACCCATCTTGGCAACGAACTCCGCCTTGGATCTCGCCCGGTTCGCTTCCCGGTAGTTCGCGCCGACCGCCGTGCCCGACCGCAGAACCTGTTTGCCGAGTACCTGTGCGACCGTTTCCTTGGGCAAGGCCGAATACATCTTGATAATCCGCAACGCGAACGTCTTAGTCCTCTGCGCCAGGTCCTTTTCGTTTTGTTTGCTCTGCATTTGTCCTGCCCGCACTCTTCATTCTGCCTTCATTCTTTATTCTTCATTCTTCCTTCTTCCTTCTTCACTCTTCATTCTGCCTTCTTCATTCTGCATTTGCTTTCAATGTGAAGTAGAACGTCGCGCCCGCGCCGAGCTTGCCCTCCGCCCAGGTGCGCCCGCCGTGCCGGGCGATGATGCGCCGCACGTTGGCCAGGCCGATGCCGGTGCCCTCAAACTCGTCCGCCCGGTGCAGACGCTGGAAGACACCGAAGAGCTTGTGGGCATACTGCGGGTCGAAGCCGACCCCATTGTCGGGGACGAAAAATGTAGAATGAGGAATGCAGAATGAAGACGGGGGCGGAGACGCCGCCGATTCCGTTCCTTCCGAGCATTTTTCATTCTTCATTCTGCCTTCTTCATTCATCACTCCCACCTCGATCACCGCCGGGTCCCGCGGGCGCGTGAACTTGATCGCGTTGCCCAACAGGTTGGCCAGAACCAGCTTGAGCATCGCGGGGTCGCCCTGCACCGTCGGCAGGGACGAGATTCTCCAGGTGATGCGCCGCGCGCGCGTGCTGGGCTCAAGGTCGCGAAGCGCGTCCTGCACCAGGGCATCCAGGTTGACCCGCGCCTCGATCATCTCCGTACGCCCCATGCGAGAGAACGCTAGTAGGTCGTCAATCAGCACGCCCATCTCGACGCTGATGTCCGCGATGGTCTTCATGTAACGCCGACAACTCTCCGAAAGCCAGCCGGAGGCCTCGCGCATAAGCAGGTCCACGTAGCCCTGCACATGCCGCAAAGGCGCCCGCAGGTCGTGCGAGACGGAGTAGCTGAAAGCTTCGAGCTCCTGATTGGCAGCCTGCAGTTGCGCCGTGCGTTCGACGACGCGTTGCTCCAACTCGGTGTTCAAGTGCAGAATCTCCGCCTGTGCCTGCACCCGCTCGCTGATGTCGCGAATGTTGCACTGGATGACCTTGCGGCCTTCCACCTGGTAGACGTTGCTGATGAACTCGACCTCGTGCCGTCTGCCGTCGTGGGCTTCTAGCGCCATGTTCTCGTAGCGTACGTATCCCTTCTGCTGTAGTTCCGCAAAGTTGTCTGCGTTGGCGACGATATCCCTAAGAAAGCCCAGCTCCCAAACTTTCTTGCCGAGGAAGGCAGCGTGCGAGAACCCCAGCAACTCCACCAGGAACGGATTCACATCCACGACCATCCCGGTCTCGGCGTCAAGGATCAGAATGCCGTCCCGAGCCGCCTCAAAGAGCCGACGATAGCGCACTTCCGAAGCGCGCAACGCCGCCGCGGTCTCGGCCTGGCTCCGGTAGAGTTGGAGGCTCTGTTGCCGCCAAGTCATGGTCACAACGGCCGCAGCGCTAACGAGCAGAAGGCTGGTCCCCACGACCACGATCCACAGCCGTTCGCGTAGCGGCGCGTAGATCTCGGCGGCATCCATGCGGGCCACCAACGCCCAGGGCGAATTGGGAATGGAGCGCAGGGCCGACACCACCGCCACGCTGCGGTAATCCACCCCTGCCATGATGCCTTCCCGCCCCTGGACCGCCTGAGCCGCTGGTAGCTCGACGCGGTCCAAAGGCAAGCTCAGCTGCAATGCGGTATTCGCCGTGAACCGGAGATGGTTGAGGAAGACGACCCTGTTGCCTTCCCGGCGGACAAGCAGGGTCTCGGCGCTCGAACTGGGCGTGGGCCAACGGGTGAGGATGGGGTAAAGATAAGTTGCCGGGTTCCTGCGCAAAACGAGCACACCCAGCGGCCGATTTGCGTCCGCCGCGTCGAGGATGGGCACCAGCACGGCCAGGCGGGGGAGGCCGTCGGCGTCAAGGTAGAAGTCCTGAAGCGTTACCTGGCCAGAGCGCATGGCCTCGGCTGCACCCTGCGCCAGGATGGGGACGACGGGCCCCGCCTCGGTCGGCACCGACACGCGGGTAACGCCCTGTGCATCCAGCAAGCGGACCTGCTCATACTGATACTGACCACAGTACTTGCCGAACCAGAGCTCGAGCTGGCCTTGCGCGTCCGCGTCCGTGGGCTTTTCCAGAATGCGCCGCACCAGGGCGGTGATGTAGGAGTTTTGGAAGAGTACGCCCCCATCGCCCAGCCGCTCCTGGCGCCACCTCACCAAGTCGCCCACCTTCAGCTCAGCGATGGCCAGCAGCGATTCCTCTATGCTGGTGCGGTAGTGCCGCACGTAACCGCGGTAGTAGAAGGTGCCGACGGCAAAAACGCCCGCCGCTAACAGGAGGGCTAGCACCAACATGGCGCGTCCCACGCGCGCTTGCGATGGCCCGGTAGTTCTCATGGCCTGCTGTTTGCTTGGCGGACGCCATCTCTCTGCCGCGGGGCTCTTATCTCGTTGCGAAGGTGGCCTTTGCCGGTCTGGCCAGCGGGACACCGCTGCCGTTCGCACACACCCACATCCGTCAATATACGCTGCGTCTAGCCCATCTGCCATGGAGGTGAAACCCCAGGCAGGGCTGTTCCAAGAAACGACCGCCGTCGTACCGCCGGCAGTGAAAGCGGCGTCGACGGGCCGCGTCCGCGGCCCTCTGCCGCACGCAGTCCATATCGCGCCTCGGCCAGGTGGAGTGCGTGTGGCAAGGTCGCCGACGGCGACCGCGCCACCGCGTTGGCTTGGCGCCTGTGCCATGACTGACGGTGTGTGTTCTCGCGCAACTAGATACGGCAGACAGGCCACGGGTTGTTGCGCCGCCCAGCCCTGTTTCTTGAAACAGCCCTGAACCCCAGCCGAGCTGCCATCCGCCAATTCCGCCGCCAGCGCGAGTCGACAGCACCCCCAAGGCCCTCGTTACGAAGGCGAAGACCCCGGTCTTGGAGCAAAGGGCAACAACGCGCCATGCCGACAAACGCCATCCGGCTCGTCGAGCAGGTGAAGGTGATGCAGAAGATGACCCGCCCCGAGCTCTTCCTAATGTCCCGCAAGGAGTGATGCAAGACGCCAAGGGGTGGCAGCAGGCCGGGGCCTAGAACGGGTTCGTGCCCCAGAACCGGGAGTTGTCGGACGTGTTCCTGGAGTCGAGGATAGCGTACTTCGTTACCCAATTGGCATGACCGTCGAGGTACACGACGTTGGTGCCGTCATTGTGACGCGGGGCCACGCGGTTCCAGTCGTTCCCATCTGCGGCGCCGTTGGGGTGGGCCGCTGGCCAACTGATCCAGTCGTAGACAATGTCGGTCCCGGCCGGGTTGGTGCTGGCGACTTGGGCGTCCATGAACAGCGCCGTCTGGGCTGGATACTGAAACTTGCCGACGGCATTGCCCGTCGTACAACCGCCGACGTTGTGGTAGTTGAGACCATAGTCTGATGGCAGATTGGGCAGTGTGGCGGTGTGATGGGCGCTGACGCTTGGGCAGAGCATGACCTGGGTGTTTTGGATGTAGGGGTTAAGCATCCATTCCCAGCGCAGGCAGGTAGTGGTCGGGCAGGTGTGGTTGCCGTACGGCGTGGTGGTGTCGGCATAGTCCTGAAGATAGAACATCTCGCCCAGGGCCAACTGCTTGACGTTGCTCAAACAGCTCGCTTGTCGCGCTTTGTCCCGCGCTTTGGCCAGGGCGGGCAAGAGCATGGCCGCCAGAATCGCGATGATGGCGATGACGACAAGCAACTCGATGAGGGTGAAAGCTTTTCCGGATCGCATGGCTGAGTTCTTTCTGTCTGCCGGTTATGCGCCAACCGTAGCGGGAACCGCCGATCCATCAGACGCCGCTATCAATGTGATAAAGTACTGCAAGTCTGCGCCTTCGGCAACTCATCCCCAGTCGTGCGGGTGCAGGTCAGCTCTGTAGGTGGTGACACCTCAGGTCCTGGGTTTCAGGAAACGGCGAGACGGCGAGACGGGGAAACGGCGACTGGAGGAGACGGAC
>CAIZKT010000248.1:0-1653 GCA_903933565.1 uncultured Victivallales bacterium
CCTGGGAAGCACGAGGTTAGCCAGGAAGTCAAGGATCTGCGCGGCAAGATCGAGGCCCAGGAGAAGGCCGTCCTGGAGAAGAACGCCGAACTGAAGGCGGCGGTCGAGGCCCTGGACGCACAGATCAAGGCCAAGCATGACGAGGGGACTCCCGAGGCGCGCAAGCAGGCCCGTGATCTCTCCAAGCAGCGCCAGGAGAAGCTCGCTGCCGCAGACCCCGTGCTGAAGGACCTCTACGCCAAGCTCGAACTGCTGCGCCCCCCGCGGGGTCAGGGCGACGCCAAGAAGGCTCCCAAGCCGGCCAAGGAGTGAGAACTGCCTGACGAACCGTGCCCGGGACGGCGCCGGTGACGGCCCTCCCGGGCAAGCCTACACCCGCGCAACGGCGCCCATCCCGAGCTGGACGGGCCCGTTGCGCGTCTCTTTTCGGACGGTCGGCCCAGAGCCCCTACGGGCCTCAGATGGCCGTCCAGCCGCCATCTACCATCAGGGTGTGCCCGGTGATCAGGTCCGCGGCCGGACTGCACAAGAAGACCACGGCGCCCACGATGTCCTCGGGCTGCCCGACACGCCCGAGCGGAATGCGGCGCAGCAGATCGGCGCGCAGGCTGGGGTCGTCAAAGGTTGACTGCGTCAGCGGGGTCAGAACGAAGGTGGGGCCCACCGCGTTGACGTGGATCTGGTGCTTTGCCCACTCCAGCGCCAGCACCCGGGTCAGATTCACCACTCCGGCTTTGCTGGCGCAATAGGCGGCGCGCCGGTAGTATCCCACCACCCCATTCTGTGAGGCGACGTTGACGATCCTGCCGCCGCCGGTCTTGAGCATCTCCCGCGCCACGCATTGGGACATGAAGAAGAGGCCCTTGAGGTTGACATCGAGCACGCGGTCCCAGTCGCTCTCGCTGACCTCGAGCGCCTCTCGCGGGATGTTGATCCCGGCGTTGTTGATCAGGATGTCGATCCGCCCCATCTCTCTGATCACGCGGTCGACCAGCGCCGCGATGCTGTCCAGCGCGGGCAGCGCCAGGGGCAGCGGCAGGGCTCGGCGTCCACAGGCACGAATGTGCTCACAGACTGGCTCCAGGGACGCCAGCCGGTCGGGCAGCTCCGTCGGGATGCAGTCCGCCCCCGCTTCGGCCATGGCGCTGGCGATGGCCGCGCCGATGCCAGAGCCCGCTCCGGTGACCACGGCGATCTTGCCGTCCAGACGCATGCTTGGGAGTACCATGCCGAGACCCTCTACCGAGCGCCGCTATCCACCCCACAACGCCGGCGCACCGACTACGGCCCCGGGCCGTGTCCTGCCTACCGGCCTGACGCACGCTACGATAGCGGCGCTGGCGTCAGTCGCCAAGGCAAGGGCAGGGGATGGGCGCAAGTCAGCTCCGTAGGGGTTTGCTTGTAGAAGACTTGCAGCAACCTCGTATGACCCAAACCGCTTCCCATTCCGCCCCTCGTCCGCCGCGGCGGACGAAGGGCGTTGGAGGGCGCCGCTGCGTCGGCGCCGCGGCGGCCACGCAGGGCCGCCCTCCAGGCGATCCGGCGCGTCCCGGCCGGATCGGAATGGGACCTGCGTCGGCACGTCTCATTCCGGTAGGTCCGGCTCCAGCCGAGGGCTTGGCTGACCCTGACCCCTGTTTTCCTCTCCGCCAG
>CAIZKT010000249.1:0-2149 GCA_903933565.1 uncultured Victivallales bacterium
CCTGACGCCCTGCGCTACTACCTGGCCGCCCACCTCCCCGAGAGTCGCGACACGGACTGGGACTGGGCCGACTTCACCACGCGGGTCAACGGCGACCTGGTGGGGACCTGGGGGAATGCGGTCAACCGGGTCCTGTCCCTGACCTGGCGTCACTGGGTCGGCCGGGTACCGGAACCGCACCGGCTCGGGAGCGCCGACCAGGAGTTGCTGACCCGTATCGAGGCCGGCTTCGCGGCCGTCGGGGCGCAGCTTGACGCGGTGCATCTGCGCGCCGCTCTGGCGGAAGCCTTCGGGCTCGCCGGCGATCTGAACCGCTACCTGGCCGTGCAAGCCCCGTGGGCGAAGGTGCAACCCGACCGGGAGGCGGCCGCCACAACTCTCTGGACCGCGCTTCAGGGGATAGCCACGATTAACACGTTGCTCGCACCCTTCCTGCCGCACGCGGCGGAGCGCTTGAACGGCTACCTGGGGCAAGCTGGCCCGATCTTCGGGGAAAGCGCGACGACGGCGGTGGACGACGCGCTGGGTCGGCACACGATCCGGCGCTACCAGGCCGGGGAGGCCAGCGGCCGCTGGGCACCGGCAGCGGTTCCCGCCGGGCGCCAACTGCGGCCGTTCGAGCACCTGTTTGCCAAGCTCCCACCGGATACTGCCGAGGTCGAGCGACAGCGCCGCGGCAGCGCGCAGCACGAGGTCAGGTCGCCAGCGGCACCCAGGTGACGATACCCAGGTGGTAGACCCGACGCTTACGCCCGGTGGGTCCGCCGGGCGCCTCTGATTCTGTCCGAGTCTGCTACCGCGCACCCTCGGTCACGACGCCGGGCTCAGCGCCGGGTGTGACCGAAGACGTCGTTGCCGTTGCCGCGCAGGCCGCTGAAGGGTATCGAGGCCACGTGGCCATCGATGAACAGCAGGTTGTCGATTCCGTTGTGACGCCTGGAAAGCGCCCAGTCCAGCGAGGCAGGTACCCCCGGCGCCCAAGCCGGATAGGTGCAGAACGGGCAGTGGCAGTAGCTGTAACCCGCCGAGCTGTCGACGTTGACGGCCTCCCCCACCGACAGCACTTCCGCGGGCCGCGTAACCTGGGTCAGGGTCACCGGCAGCGAACCCCAGTTACAGTCCACCAGGATGTGAGCCAGATTGCCGGCGTAACCCCCCGAACTGAGGGCCGTGGCCGGGGTCGGACAGGACGGACAAAGCGCCACCTTGGCGTCGTTGATGTACTTGGTTTCCCAGAGCTTGTCGATCCAGTTGACAAAATTGCTGGCCACGTTGGAGTCCCGGCGCTGCGACCCCGGAACCAGCATCTCCCGGTTGTCGTCAGCGTACATGGCGACGGCCAGGCCAAGCTGCTTCAGGTTCGAGGCGCAGTTGATGCCGCGCGCCTTCTCGCGGGCCTTGGCCAGCGCCGGCAACAGCATGGCCGCCAGGATGGCGATGATGGCAATCACCACCAGCAACTCAATGAGGGTGAAAGACTGAGCCCTGAGCCTGCCAAAGGCTCGGCTGAAGGTGGAAGGACGGGCGGATGAACGACATGCCATAACACAACACCTCTTTCTGCCTGGCCTGCTGCTTGCCTTTGACCGAGGAGCGCACCGGCCACGCCCAAAGTTCACGGTTGCGCTCGGAACCCAGCCCTGGCCAGAACCGACGCTGAGCCCACCGCGGCGCTAAGAGTACAACGCCAAGTCGGTGCGTCCAGTAGAACCCGGCGCTAAAACAAACCGCCCTGGCCGTGTGCCAGGGCGCAAGTCAGCTCCGTAGGTGGTGACGACTCAGAAGCTGTGACGAAATCGGGGTCGGAATCGGTATCAGGATCGTGCCTGGCTGAACCACGTGAAGTGGCTTGCGGACGGCATCTCTAGTCCGCCGGGCGCCAGGCGGGCGCCAGGCGTGGAGCCGCGGTCGGCCCGACCGTCCCCCAGCAGCGCCGACCGGAGACGGCGGAAGTCCTGCCCTCAGGCATGACGGCCCGCCGACCTCCACGCCCTGCGGGCGGAAGAGACGCTCAGGGACGGCATCTCTAGTCCGCCGGGCGCCAGGCGGGCGCCAGGCGTGGAACCGCGCCGACCACCCCTGAACCGACCAGCGCCCCGCCGTGCCGGGCAGAAGCCCCTACGGAACTGACCTGCGCCCCCGTAGGCCC
>CAIZKT010000250.1:0-4919 GCA_903933565.1 uncultured Victivallales bacterium
AAGGTCGCCGGCGGCGACCGCGACACCGCTTTGGCTTGACGCCTGTGTCCTGCCTGACGGCGGGTGTTGCGCCGCCCAGCCCGGTTTCTTGAAACAGCCCCAGCATGGGTCCGGAACTCACCCCCAACATGGCACATTAGTGTACTTATGCGAGTATCTATAGCCATTTATGTACCTTAGCCGGATCCCCCGCTCGCTCCAGGGAGGGTACAGGCCAACCCTCTCGCTGCTTTGCTGAAATTGCACCGCATTGCGAGAGAGTCTGTTGTGTATTCTTGATGAGAACGTGGCACCGCGTTTGCGAAAGGGCTTCCCGTCGGCAACGGACAGGGGCCTCCATAGGCCTGGCCGGTAGAGCTGATGGCGGCGCCGGGCTCGGCCCGGAGTTGCGCCGGACAACCCCAGCCGAGGCAGGACAGGAGAAAGCAGGATGAGTGAATCACTGGAGAGAAGCGTGGCCATCGTCGCCGCCGCCATGGCGCTAAGCGCCGGGGTCACGGTGGGAGTGGCCGCCGAGAAAACCCTTCCCGTGGACCTGAAGATCGGAGCCGACGCCGTAAGCAAGTACGTCTGGCGCGGTCAGCTTCTGACCGACGACCCCGTGTTCCAGCCCACGGCGACGGTGTCGTACAAGGGTCTGAGCCTCAACCTCTGGGGCTCTTTGGACATGACCGACATCCACGAGACCTCCGGGCACATCTGGCGCCTGCAGGAACTCGACTACACCCTCGCCTACGCCTACAGCCCCCTCGACGGCCTGGACCTGCAGGCCGGGGCCACCGCCTACACCTTTCCGGGCACCACCTTTGCGAGTACCACGGAAGTCTACGCCTCGGCGGCCCTGAGCAAGGTGCTCCTGGCGCCGACGCTGACGGTGTACCGGGACATCGACGAAGCCGACAGCTGGTATGCAAACGCCGGGGTGAGTCACACCTTCGCGTTCACCGAAAAGCTTGGGCTGACCCTGGGGGCAGGTCTGGGCTGGGGCGACTCCCATTACCACGATTACTACTTTGGCGACCGCCGCAACAGCCTCTCCGATCTGCTGCTCTCCTCGAGCCTGAACTACGCCGTCAACCAGAACCTGTCCCTGTCCCTTTACCTCAAGTACTCGGACATGGTCTGCGCCGGCATGCGCCAGGCGGCTCGGGGCACCTACGGCGACGCCGATGCGGTATTCGGGGGAGTAAACGCCACGCTGGCGTTCTGAGACAAGAAGTAGACCACAACCCAGGAGACCCTGCGATGACTCAAAGCTTACGAATGATGACCCTGGCCGCGCTGCTCTTCTGCACCGCTTGGCTGTCGTACCCCGTACAGGCCGAGGGCACCGCGCCACCCACGCCCGACTCGGTGGGCTACCCACCCGGGCTCAACGCTGGCACGGCCGCCGACCTCACCTGGCCCGTGCCCGCTGACCTCAACGCGCCGACTCCGGCTGAGGTGGTCCAGAATGTGGCTCACAACAAGATCTCCATTAACCTACTCTGGACGCTGGTTGCCGCCTTTCTGGTGATGTTCATGCAGGCCGGGTTCGCCCTGGTGGAGACCGGACTTTGCCGCGCCAAGAACGCCGCCCACGTCATGACCAACAACTTCCTGATCTACCCGTTGGGCATGCTGGGATTCTGGATCTGCGGCTTTGCCATCATGTTCGGCGGCTACTGGAACGGACCGGTGCCCATTGGCTGGCAGCCGACCCTCGGGCAGGGCCTGCAACTGCTGAACCACGAGTTCACCGTCACCCTCTTTGGCAAGCCCTTCGGCCTGTTCGGGCACCAGGGCTTCTTCCTGAACCTGTCCACCTTCGATACCTCGATCCTGGCCATGTTCATCTTCCAGATGTGTTTTATGGACACCACCGCGACGATCCCCACCGGGGCGATGGCCGAGCGCTGGAGTTTCAAGAACTTCATCGTCTACGGCTTCTGGGTCGGCATGTTCCCCTACGCCGTGTTCGGTAACTGGGTATGGGGCGGCGGCTGGTTGGCGCAACTCGGCCAGAACTTCGCCCTCGGGCACGGCCACGTTGACTTTGCCGGCTCGTCGGTGGTGCATCTCTGTGGCGGCATGATCGCCCTCGCCGGGGCCTACGTGCTCGGCCCGCGCCTGGGTAAGTTCGGCCCCGACGGCAAGCCCCGGGCAATCCCTGGACACAACATCGTCTATGTCATCCTGGGAACGTTCATCCTGGCGTTTGGCTGGTTCGGTTTCAACGCCGGCTCGACCTTGGCCGGAACCGATCATCGCTTTGCCATCGCGGCGGTCAACACCATGTTAGCCTCGGCAAGTGGGGCCTTCATCAGTTGCCTGGCCATGTACAAGATCACGGGCAAGCCGGATCCGTCGATGATGTGCAACGGCATGCTGGCGGGCCTGGTCGCGATCACGGCCCCCTGCGCTTTCGTGAGTCCCAATGCGGCCCTCCTCATTGGCGCGATCGCCGGGGCCCTGGTCGTGGCGGCGGTGTATTTCTTCGAGCGGGTCATGAAGCTTGACGATCCGGTCGGCGCGCTCTCGGTCCACGGCGTCAATGGAGCCTGGGGCATCCTGAGCGTCGGCCTGTTCGCCAATGGCTCCTACGGCGCGGGCTGGGGCGGGGTCCACAAGCTGTTTAAGGATGGCATCGTGCAGGTCATCAACAACGACGGCACCGCGGCAACCGTCAAGAAGTTCAACGACCTGGTGGCGGCCGGCTGGACCGACCAAGGCGTCACCGGCGCCTTCGGCAAGTTCTTCGGCGCTGCCACCAACGACGGGTCGCAACTCGGAGCCCAGATCGTCGGGACGCTCTCCTGCATCGTCTTCGTCGGCCTCTTCGCCCTGGCGTGGTTCAAGTTCTCGAACCACATCTTCCCGCTGCGGCCGCGCCTGGAAGACGAGATTGCCGGCCTCGACGTTACCGAGATCGGGGCCGAGGCCTACCCGGACTACCAACTCACCGACAAGTCATCACCCTTGGGCTGACCCGAGACTAAGGAAAGGAGATCGTCCGTGAAACTGATTATCGCCTACATCCAACCCGCCCGCCTGGGCGCGGTCAAGCAGGCACTGTTCGCCTGCGAAGTCCACAAGATGTCCGTCATGAACGCCGTGGGCTGCGGTCAGCAGAAGGGGTACACCGAGACCTACCGCGGCAACATCACCGAGGTCAACCTGCGGCCCAAAGTCCGCATCGAGATCGCCGTCAACGAGGGATTCGTCAAGCCGACCGTAGAGGCCATCATCAAGGGCGCTCGGTCGGGGAACATCGGCGACGGCAAGATCTTCGTGGTCGACCTGGGCGAGTGCATCCGCATTCGCACCGGTGAGACCGGCTCGGAGGCCATCGGCTAACCCTCACCCCCCAGGCACGCGCCGCCGCCGGCGGCCGTGCCCGGGGGGTGTTCCTGTCGGCAAGCTCACGAACCCCCTCGCGCCGCGCCACTGCGGTCCCCGGCCGCGTCGAGACCCTCGGCATACTCGCGGATCCGCAGCACCGTCTCCGGGTCGGTCTCGTACGGCAAGGCGCCCGTGCCCAGGCAAACTCGCCGACGGCCACGGACCAGACCGGCGATGCGGTCCACCTCGGCCCGCACCCGTTCCCACTCACCCGCGGCCACGATGTCCGGCCGCATGTTGACCCTGACCATCACCTCGGGATGCGCTGCCATGATGTGCAGGAACGCGGCTTGGTCCGTCTCATTGGGCGCCGGGCAGATGACGTAGCCAGTCCCCGTCGCCAGGAGGTCAGGCAGAATCGGCGTCGTGTCGCCGCCCATCACGCAGGGCACCCGCGTGCCGGTCACCGCCGAGGCGCCTTCGATGGCCGCCTTCAGCGCCGGCAGTTCCACCTGCCGAAACAGAGCCGGCGACAACAATGGCGGAGCCGCCGCACTCTCAAAAAAGGCAACCCCTAAACCCGCCGCGACAATGGCGCGGCAGAACTCCATCTGGCCCGCCACCACCTGCAACAACGCCTGGCGCGTCTCGAGGGGCCGCAGATACGCCTCGCACAGCAACGTCTCAAAGCCCAGCACATTGGCGGCGATGGAGAACGGCCCGGCTACAGGAATGCGCACATCAGCCTCGGGGAAACGCTGCCGCAGCCGCCGTCCGACCTCCAGCACCAGCGGGATACGACCCGCCAGCGACGGATCAAACGCCGGCAAACCGGCCATCGCCTCGAGCGACTCACAGCAGTGGCCCGTCACCGCGGGAATGCCATCGCCATCGGGCTGGCCCACCACCGCACCGTAGGCTTCCGCTTCGAGGTTGTAGATGTCAACCCCGACCACCACGGGCCGGTGCCGGTAGAGCCGATACGCCTCCGCCTGGCCGGCAAACAGTAACTCCGCGTCGCGGGATACCTCCCAAGGGCGCCGCCCAAGCAGCCGGGCACAATGCTCGTAAACAGAAGGAGAGAAGTCCACGCTGCCTCGCTTTCTACCGGGTCCGTATGTGTCTATAGAATGCACATTCAAGCGCCTGCAAGCAAGCGACGACCGGCCCCAGCGCTAACCGTCAAAGCCGGAGCCTGAGCCGCATCGGCGGGCCAACGCCCGCCAGGACTTCAACCACGCGACGATGACCACACGTCGCGGGTTTGGCGCTGCCCCCCGCATGGTCTCCCCGGAGCCCGCGCTGCCAAGCCCGTTCCGGGCGGGTTCGCGGTATTCCCCCTCCCTTGGAGCCCGCGCTGCCCAGCCCGTTCCGGGCAGGTTCGCGGTATCCGCCGTCTGCAAGACCCCCGCCCCCGGAGCCCGCGCTGCCAAGCCCGTTCCGGGCGGGTTCGCGGTATTCCCCCGCCCCTGGAGCCCGCGCTGCCCAGCCCGTTCCGGGCAGGTTCGCGGTATCCCCTGGCCGCCCTGGAGCCCGCGCTGCCCAGCCCGTTCCGGGCAGGTTCGCGGTATTCCCCCTCCCCTGGAGCCCGCGCTGCC
>CAIZKT010000251.1:0-12476 GCA_903933565.1 uncultured Victivallales bacterium
CGGACCATGCGACCTCGGTGCGAAGGTAGGGTAGATGGCTCGCCCCTACAGGGCTCAAACCCATAACCATTCTATTCCCAGGGCGTTGCCCTGGGCTGGTATGGCAGCGCGCCTTCAGCGCTCCAGACGGACTCCCTTATTGCACAGGTCGGAACTTTTCGGCCGAGGGGATTGGAGGGTTGGGAAGTTCGTACAGAAGACGTCTAGGAGACCACTGTCCATGAAGCTCGTTCTGTTCAGCAAGCACTGGCCTGGCCTCAGCGTTGAGGAGATGATCCGCAAGACCCAGGCGATCGGCGCCGACGGGCTGGACCTGGCGGTGCGGTCACAGATGGCCGTGAATCCGGCCAATGTGTCGACGGAGCTGGTCGCGGCGGTGCGGCGCGTGCGTGCTGCCGGGCTGGAGGTGCCGATGATCACGACCGAGGGGGATTTTCTCGATCCGGCCGCCGCGTCCAGTGAGCAGATGGCGGCGGCTATGGCGGCGGCCGGCGTGCCTCTGGCCAAGCTGGGCTACTGGCACTGGAAGCCCGGCGAGACCCCCTACTGGCCGACGGTCGAGCGCATTCGCCAGGCCCTGGCTGGCTTCGAAGCGCTGGGACGGCGCTTCGGGGTCAAGTTCTGTTACCACACCCACAGCGACTTCTTCGGCTTGAATGCGTGCAGCCTGATGGACCTGCTGCGAGACCGCGATCCGCAGTACATGGGGGCCTACCTGGACACGGGCCACCTCTACTACTGCGGGGAACCCTTCCGCATGGCGGTGGACATCGTCGGGCCCTACCTCGCCGCGGTCTCGTTCAAAGATACCTTCTTCGAGCGCCAGAACGCCGCGACCGAAGAGCTGCCAGTGTGGCGGCGCGCCATCGTGCCCGCGGGTCATGGCGCGGTGCGCTGGCCGGATGTCATGAAGGCGCTCGTTGAAGCGCGCTTCAGCGGCCCGGTGAGCGTACACTGCGAGTTCAGCGCTGCCTCGCCGGAGGCTTTTGAGGCCTTGCAGAAGCGCGAGGTAGCCTTCCTGCGTGGGCACGCCGCCAAGGTGGGTGGATGAAGCTGGTCTGGCTTGCCGTCAACGCCTCCCACGCCCACTCGTCGCTGGCCTTGCCGCTGCTGCAGTCTGCCAGCGCCGCCGTTCCGGAGGTCTCCTGGCAAGCCGTAGCGACGACCAGCCACGATGACCCAGCCAGCCTGACCGCGGCGGTCTGGTCGGCACAGCCGGACGTGGTTGCGGCGACGCTTTATCTGTTCAACCGGCGCCTGGTTCTCGAGGTGCTGGCACGGCTGAGAGCACTGCTGCCGACCTGCACGCTGATCGTCGGCGGCCCGGAGTGCCTGGGCGACAACCGCGAGCTCTTGCGGCAGAATCCCGGCCTTGATCTGGCCGTGCGCGGCGAAGGCGAGGCGGTCCTGCCCGAACTGCTTCGGCGTCTCCTGCAGGGGGACTCCCCAGCGGGATTGGCCGGAGTATGTTGGCGGGACGCTGCCGGAGCGCTGCACGACGATGGCAGCCGGGCCGTCTTCACCGCCTGGCCCGAGGCGCCGCCACCCTGCGCCAACCCGTTCTACGACACCACCAAGCCGTTCGTTCAGGTTGAGACCAGCCGCGGCTGCACGGCACAGTGCAGTTATTGCACCAGCGGCGGCTCGGCCCCCTTGCGTCTGCGACCCCTCGCCGCGATCAGAGAGGAGCTCGCTGAACTGCGGCGGCGTGGCCTTGTCGAAATCCGCCTGCTGGATCGCACCTTCAATGCCTTTGACCGGCGTGCCTGCCAGTTGCTGGAGCTGTTCCTAAGCGAGTTCCCCGATCTGCGCTTCCACCTGGAGATCGACCCTGGGAAGCTCGGCGCCGGCCTGCGGCGGCTTCTGCAAGCCGCTCCCCCTGGGACACTCCACCTCGAGGCAGGCTTGCAGACCACGGCCGCCGCCGCTCGCGCCGCGGTGGGCCGGGCGGGGACGGCTGCCGCCGCCGTGGAGGGCATCCGCTTCCTCTGCGGCTGCGCTGGCGTGGTGACCCACGTCGATCTGCTGGCCGGCCTGCCGGCTCAGACCCTCCCCGACCTCGAGCACGACCTCGCGCTGTTGCTGGAGATCGGTCCGGCCGAGATTCAGCTCGAGACGCTTAAGATCCTGCCAGGAACCCCGTTGCGCGACCAGGCCGAGGCCCACGGCCTGCGCTGGTCACCAGAACCGCCCTACGACGTCCTGAGCACGCCGGACCTGGACGTACCCACCGTGCGGCGCGTGGCTGGCTGGTCGCGCTTGCTGGACGGCTTCCACAATGCCCCGGACCTGCAACCGATTCTGCGCCGCGCGGCCGCCCTGCAAGCGGGTTTTCTGCCGGAGTTCGCCCTCACCTGCCAGGCGGCCGGGCTGCTCACGGTTCCCTCCAGCCTGGAACGCCGCTTTCGCCACCTGCACGCGACGCTGGCTGTCGGCAACAACGAGATCGCCGACCTGGTCCGCCTGGGCTGGATGCAGGCCGGGATGAGCCCGGCGGACCCATTGGCGGGCGCCAGGCCGTGGAAGACCGCCCTTCCCGCCGACGGCGAATGGCTCCACGGCCGCGCCGAGTTGGCGACGCCCGGCCGCGCCTGGCATCTGCCCTTGTCCAGCGCGGATTATTGGTTCATCTATGATCGCCGACACTCGCCCCAGCGGCCCGTCGCCTGCAGGCGCTGCCTGCGGACGCCCGCGGCCAGCCGCGAATGACACGGAGACGGCTCCGAGCGGATACCCGAAACCGGCTAACCCGCCGCGGCGGGCCCTGAACCCTGAACCCTGAACCCTGAACCCTGAACCCTGAACCCTGAACCCTGAACCCTGTCCTTCCGGCGCGGTTGTAGCGCACGGGCCTTACGTTACATTGTCACGTTTCGCGGCGGTTCGCCCTGGCCAGCCTGGTTGGGGATGAGGTTGGCGCCGAAGAACAGATGAACGATAGGTGAGCCTGCCATGCTTGGTCTGGCCCTCAGAGAAATCACCCGTCGCCGCAGCCGCACGGCGTTGTCCGTCTGCGGTTTTCTGTTGGTGGCGTTGTTGATTGCCGCCGGGCAGTGCCTGGGTCGCGCCATCCGCAAGGCCACGGCGGAACCCCTGAAGGTGACCGGCGCCGACCTGGTGGTGGTCAGGCAGGTGGTGCCGTGTGCCTTCTCGACGGTCAAGCGGCCGAAGGACCTGGGGCCGATCCAGGCGGCCGAGGTGGAGCAGATCGGCAAGCTCCGCGGGGTGAAGGCGGCGTCCGGATCGCTGGTGGTATGGGCCTTCCACGAGGGCCAGCCGACCGTGGTTACCGGCGTGGTTCCTGGCAGTGTCAAGACCGGCCCCCTGCGGCAGTACAAGTCGGGCGAACGGTGTTGCGTGTTGGAGGAAGGTCGGCTGTTTGATCCGGCTAAGGACGAGGCGGTGCTCGACAAGGAGTTCGCCGCTCAGAAAGGCGCCAAGGTCGGCGACCGCGTCTACCTCGGACCGCGGCAATTCACCGTCTGTGGCATTCTGAAGGTCGCCGGCGTGGCGGTGATCGGCGGCGGCCAGGCCTATGTACCCCTGAACACGGTGCAGGAGATGCTCGGCGAAGGCGAGGTGGTGGACTACGTGTTTGTGACCACCCAGACCGCCGATGTCGTGCCTGCCATCAGCCGCGCCATCGAGACGTTGATCGGCGCCGGCGCTCAGGTCAGCAGCCAGGATTCCCTGCCTGGCCAGATTAGCCGTTCGGCCGCCATGACCGCTTCCGGTTCAGGCGCTTTCGTGATCCTGATCCTGGTGATCGGCGGATTGCTTATGGTGCGCTCGGCGCTGGCCTCAGTGCGGGAACGGGTGGTCGAGATTGGCATCCTGCGGGCTTTGGGTTGGCGCAAGCGGCACGTGGTCGAGCTGCTCGGGTATGAGACCATGTTGCAGGGCATCCTCGGGGCGGTGCCGGGCGCCGCCCTGGGCTATGTCCTGGCCTTCGTCATCTGCGCCCATCTGAACCTCAGTCTACCGTCCAGCTTCAATTCCTACCCGCCCTGCGCCACCACGGAGCCGGCCCTGGCGCTGACGCTGGAACCGCGCGTCTCGCTCGACGGGATTGCAATCACGCTATTGCTGACCGTTGCCCTGGCTGTGGTTGCCGGGCTGATTGCGGGCCGCTACGCTGCTTCGCGGGCGCCCATGGAGTCCCTGCGGCAGCCCTAGGTCGGCGGCTGTACGCCAAGGTGTCTGGAAAGATCTTGATGAGTCCGTTTGCCATACAGGCCGACAACGTGCGGAAGGTCTACGGCAGGTCCGACGGCGACATCAAGGCGCTGGACGGCGTGACGCTTTCCATCGCGCCGGGTGAGACGGTGGCAGTCACCGGGCCGTCGGGGTCTGGCAAGAGCACGCTGCTATCACTGATCGCCGGACTGGACCGGCCGACGTCCGGGAAGCTGGTCGTGCTGGGACAGTGCCTTGGCGACCTCAGCGAGGACGGCCTGGCCGACTTGCGTCGGCGGCATATGGGGTTTGTCTTCCAGAACTACCACATCATCCCGACACTCACGGTCTGGGAGAATGTCATGCTGCCGCTGGTGCCGCAGATGGGCCATTCGCTGGAGCTGAAAGGCCGGGCCCTGCACTGCATCGAGCGCGTGGGCTTGGCGAAACGCATCCGCCACCTGCCCGGCGAGTTGAGCGGCGGCGAACAGCAGCGCGTCGGCTTGGCGCGGGCGTTGATCGCGGATCCGACCCTCATTCTGGCCGATGAACCGACGGGTAACCTCGATGTGGAATCCGCCGGCATCATCCTGGACTTGCTCTTTGACCTGGTGCGCGTCGGCGGTCGAACGGTCCTGCTCACGACCCATGACCGCAGCGTGGCGCAACGTTGCGGCCGCGAGTTGCGCATGCGCGATGGCTGCCTGGTGGCGGACGAACAGGGGAAGTGACGGCACATGAAGCCTTGGGTACTGATCATGATCGGGGCGCTGTTGGCCGGGCCAACCGGGTTCCCTGTCAGCGCCGCCGAGCCGCTGAAGATCACGGCGTACGTCAACATCTCTTCCGGCTGCCAGAAGCCCACGGAGCAGCTCCTGCATGAGCTGACCAAGACCTACGCCGGTCGTCTGACGCTCGACATTGTCGACTTCGGCCAGCCCGTCGGCCGGAAGCGTTGGCAGGCCGACGGGCTGCACTGCATGACCATCCGGCTGAATGGCTCCGAGAAAGCGGACATCGTCTACAAGGGCGTCCCGCTCCAAGTGGCCTTCCAAATGCCCCCAGGACAGGCCTGGCTGCTGGAGGAACTGGAAACCGCAGTGCGGCAGCTGCTCGACGGGGTCGCGGCGGCGGACCGTCAGGGCCCGGCCATCAGCGTCAGCCGCGGCGCCGCGGTCACCAGTGTCCTCGCGGCCGGAGAGGTCATCGTCGAGGCTGCTAGTGCCGACGAGGCGGAGCGCCTCCGCGCGGTCTTGACTGCTGCCGCCGCAACCCAGCCGCTGCGGCAGGACGACTTTGCGCTTGACATCGTCGAAGGTTCGGCCAAGGTGACGCTGCGCGGAGTAGCGCTGCTTGACTTGGGTCTAGTGGAAGGCCCTGTGCCGGCCGAGGCTGGGGCACAGGCTGTCGCGCGGTTCATGCGTCTGATCAACCCGTTTCCCCGCGTCTCGCGCCCCTTTCCCGGGCCGACCGGGGCACAGGCACGGAGGTGACCAACGTGTCGCCCATAGGCATGGATGATCATCAGCTCAGTGTGGTAGAAAAAGAGGCGCTGGGCGAGTGCTTCGCCAGCGCCGAGGCGCGTTTCGAGTATGAGAAGGCGCGCCGCCTACGGCAGGTCCTGTCGTGGGTCGGCGGGACGATCGCACTGGTCGGGTTCGGCGTCTTCATGTACTGGTTGGGCAGTTGCGGCCAGGCGCGGACGGCTGACGGCCAGGGCAGCGGCGGCGCCAGCGGCACCGTGGCGCACAAGCCGTTGGACGCCAAACCGGTCGGCTCAGCGCAGGCGAAGGTGAAGGTTCTCGCCATCCTGCCCGAGGGCTCCGACTGCCACAGCGGCATCGCCAAGTTCCTTGCCGACACCGCGACCAAGCATCCGGAGCAGATTCGGGTTGAGTACTCCACCATTGCTGAATACGGCGAGAAGAAGCTGGAGAGCCAGGTAGGCTCGGTCTGTGCCGCCATCCTGATCAACGGCGTCGCTTCGTTCGAGGTCACCTGTGCGGGCAAAGCGCGCAAGGTCAGCCTGGTGGGCACCGAACCCACGCACTACAGCACCGCCGACGTGGGCGAGGCACTGACCTCGGTGTTCGTCCAGCAGTATGGCGACCCGGGCGAACCCATCTTCGTGTTGCCAGCCGGTGCCACCTGCGGCGCCGCTGGCGGTGCCACATGCACCAGCGCCACCAACCCTGGCGCCGCGGGCGATAAGAGCGGCTCCGGAGCCACTTCCGCCGCCCCCGCCACCCCTGACAGCGGCCCCATCGAACTGCCGGGATTCCGGGAGATGAAGTCGAAGCCCTAGGGAAGCCGCTCGGCTGCCGATCTGGAGGGTCCGGCAGGTCCCGCCTGGGGCCCGCCGAAGGCGCTGGCATGGGGACGTGAAGAGTTCTTCATTCCGCCTCAACCAGGCGTTCATGGAGGCACGGTAACATCTTGCCCCACGAGGTGAACATGTTCAGTGACGCTTACCGCGCTCCCAACGGAGCTTTGCCGTGACCGGGTACAGTGGACGAGTATCCGTCTTGCTGTACGTCTTGGCTGGCGCCCTGGTGGTGCGGGCTTTGGCGATGGGTGTGCTGCCGGTGTTCGACCCTTCGGAGGGACGGTATGCCCAGGTGGCGCAGGAAATGGCCATCACGGGCGACTGGATTACGCCGCGTATTTGGGTCAACGGCCAGCATCTGCCCTTTCTGGGCAAGCCGCCGCTCTTCTTCTGGACCGCGGCAGGTGCGATGAAGCTCCTTGGGGAGAACGGCTTTGCGGCGCGGCTGCCCAGCCTGCTGGCGACGGTGGCACTGCTCGGCCTGCTCTACCGCGTCATGGAGCGCTACGGCGGCACGGGCGTAGGCCTGCTCAGTGTGATGGTGACCCTATCCTGCGGCGTCTTCTTCGCGATCTGCGGGACCGTCATCGTGGATATGGTGTTGAGCGCCTGCGTGGCGGGAAGCCTGTTGGCGTACTACGCATTCACCTGCGAACCCTCGCGCCAGGCTCGCGGACGCTGGAGTCTGCTGGTCTTCGCCTTGCTTGCTTTGGGGTTCCTGACCAAGGGGCCGGTAGCGCTTGTGTTGTTCGGCCTCCCGGTGCTGGTCTGGACGATCCGCTGGCGCCAATGGGAGTCGTTGCGGGAGCACCGCTGGACGGCGGGCATCCTGCTTTTCCTGGTCCTGACGACGCCCTGGTTCGTACTCTGCGAACTGCACAACCCCGGCTTCCTGAAGTACTTCTTCGTGAATGAGAACCTGCTGCGCTATACGACGCATGATTACGGCGATATCTATGGCAGCGGGCACCTGTACCCGCGCGGTGCCGCCGTGGTGCTGATGCTGGCGGCTGCGGCCCCGTGGAGCTTCGTTGCCCTCTGGCGACTGCGGCGTGGCCCGCTGCTCAGGCGAGTCCTGACACTGGCAGACAAGCAGTCCAGCTTCCTCTTCCTGGGCTTCTTCGCGGGGACGCTATTCTGGTGCCTGGCCCGGCAGATGCTGATCACCTACACCCTGCCCATGGTGCCGCTTTTCGGCGCCTGGTTCGCCCTGACGCTGCAGGCGGAGCCCGCGCTCCAGCGGCGGGTTCTTACGACGGCGGCGATCCTGCTGTTGGGGCTGAGTGGCATCCTGCTTGCCGCAACTCCCTTCGCGCAAGACAGCCAACGCTCAACCCGGCAGATCGTCCGAACGGCGCAGCGCTACGCCGCCGAGAAGGCGCTCAAAGGGCCGCTGCTGTTTGTCGGCAAGACTCCGTACAGCGCCCTCTTCTATGCCCGTGGCTGGACCCTGCCTCTTCCCCGGAAAGAGAAGCTGGCCAAGAGCCTGGAGCGTTGCCGGGCCTCGGAGGGACCGGTTCTGGTGGCCGTACCCAAGGGGCGCGAGGCCGACCTGGAGGCGCTGGCACCGGGGAGTGCCAACGTGGTGGCCTCGGCGGGCGCTTGGAAACTGGCCCGCGTCGAGCTACCCGCGGCGAGCGCGCCACCGTCCCCGGGGCCCGCCCGAGAGTAGTTGTCGACTCGTCTCGAGTGGCTGGTGCTGCCGGGATTTGAATGCGTCAGATGGATGAGGTCACTGCGTGCGCATACTGGTGGTTGAAGACCATGAGAAGGTGGCCCAGTTCATCGTCAAGGGCCTCCGCGAGGAGCATTTCGCCGTGGACCACGCCGCGACCGGCGCCGAGGGCCTGAGCATGGCGCGGGTCGGCGAGTACGACGCCATCGTGCTCGATGTCATGCTGCCCGCCAAAAACGGGTTTGAGGTGGTGGCGGAACTCCGGGCCAAGGGCTTTACCACCCCGGTTCTGATGCTGACGGCCAAGACGAACATCGAGGACCGGGTACAAGGCCTCGACGCCGGCGCCGACGACTATCTAGTGAAACCTTTCGCCTTCGCCGAATTTCTGGCCCGCATCCGGGCCCTCATCCGGCGGCGGGAGCGAGACGTGCCCGCGCCGCTGAAGGTGGCCGACCTCTCCCTGGACGTTGTCAGCCATGAAGTGACCCGCGGCGGGCAGCGCATCGAACTGACCAGCCGCGAGTACTCGGTCCTCGAATTCCTGCTGCGCAATCGTGGTCGGGTAGTGACGCGGACCACGATGATCGAACACGTCTGGGACATGCACTTCGACAGCGACACCAACCTGGTGGACGTCTACATCCGCCACCTGCGGGCCAAGCTCGACGACCCGTTTCCGCTGAAGCTCATCCACACGGTCCGGGGCGTGGGCTACGTGATCAAGGACGCCTAGATGCGCTCGCTGCAGTTTCGCATGACCGTCTGGATCGCCTTGGGCTCGCTGGTCGTGATTGTGGTGGCGTTGCTGGTCCTGAACCTCTACGGCATGCATCGGATCACGCAGCAGAGCAAGAAGTATCTCAAGGGCATCGCCTGCAGCATCACCGAGATCGCCGCCGCGGCGGGCGCGCCGAGGCAACCGATCAGCCCGGCGGTGGCCGCGAGCATAGAGGAACACATCGGCTTCATCGACCGCGCTGGCAACCTCGGCGCGGCCATCCTCTCGGTTGACGGCAAGGAACTCTACCGGACACGTCACTTTGACATCCCCTTGGATGATGACCTCCGGCGCGGCGATCGGACCCGGCTGATTCTGCACAGCGTCGGCTCGAACAACGGTACGAGCGCTGCGCCGTCCGTGTGGCGCTTTGTGTATCGTCAGGAGGACCGCGGCCTCGTCGTGTTCGTCAGCGATGCGCATCACTTCGAGTTGGTTGAGCGTCTCACCGAGGGCATTGGCGTGGCGCTGCTGGCTGTCATTCTGCTCTCTCTGCCCGCCGGGTACCTGATCAGCCGACGTCTGCTGCGCCCATTTCATGCCATCGATCAAGCCGCCGCCCGCGTCCGTAAGGGCGACCTCGGGGCCAGGATTTCTCTGCCCGGACAAAGCCCCGAGATGCGGCGGCTGATCGGGGCGCTGAACGGCACCTTCGCGGAACTCGAGTCTTCTTTCGGGCGCATCCAGCAATTCAGTGCGGACGCCGCTCACGAGCTGAACACGCCTCTGACCGTGCTCCGGGGTGGCCTGGAAGTGGCTCTGGCCAGGGAGCGGACGCCTGAGGAGTACCAGATCGTGCTCGGGGAGCTGCTCGACGAGATCATCAGACTGTCGCGGATGGTGCATGATCTGCTGCTGCTGGCCCGCCCTGGCGGCGCCGAGCGCCGGGCCTTGTTCCAGGTGGTTGACCTGCCGCCCCTGGTGGCCGCCACCGCCGAGCGGCTCGGGATGATCGCGGAGGCCTCAGGGATACGACTGGCCCTGAATCAGACCGCAGGCTTGAAGGTGCCTGGAGACGGACCGCTGCTGCAGCGCGCGCTATACAACATTATGCACAATGCCATCCGCTACTCGCCGAGGGATACGGTGGTGGAGGTGACCACGACCCAGGAAAGCCGCGGGCTTGTCATCGAAGTAAAGGACCAGGGGATCGGCATTCCCAAGGATCAACTGCAGCGTATCTTCGAGCGCTTCTACCGTCTCG
This sequence comes from uncultured Victivallales bacterium, assembly GCA_903933565.1. Taxonomy (GTDB): domain Bacteria; phylum Verrucomicrobiota; class Lentisphaeria; order Oligosphaerales; family JAFGRS01; genus CAILUI01. Next base: position 10,163 of record CAIZKT010000251.1, read on the forward strand.
ACCCCAGCCGGGCCACGGGCACCGGGTTGGGCCTGTCCATGGTCAAGTGGATCGTGGAACTGCATGGCGGTTGCGTCGAGGTCGAGAGCGAACCCGGGCGCGGCGCGCTGTTCCGTGTCATCCTGCCCGGGACGCCGCCGCCAGCAATGGGCGCTGAGGGCCTCTGACCTGCACCGGCGGTAAACCGGCGGTTGGCGGCACGGCCTTGCGGGAATCCCGGCTCGCCGACGCCGGGGTTCCCGCTTACGACGACGGCATGGGCACCCAGGCTGAGGCCAAACGCCCCAGGCGCACCCCTGCCCCGACCAGCCAGGACGCGAGGGGGGGACCGGTCAGCATCTCCAGCTCCGACGGTCGCAACGCCGCCAGCGGGTCTTCCCAGCCGGGTACGGGGTTGGTGGAGCTATCAAGCTGCCCCGGGTGGAGCCCGATCTCGGTCAGGCCGCTGGCGTCGCGTTGACCCACGAAGCGCTGCAGGAGAGGTAGCGTGATCCGCCCGGCATGGGAAGTGCCGAAGAAACACTGCGGCTGCGACACTCCCCAGGACTGGATTCGGCGGCGGAACCGGCAAGCGTAGGTGTGCTTGACCCGGGCCAGGCACCAGTTCAGCGGCTGAAACCCGACCGACCGGATGGAACCAGTCAAACCGGGCTCCACGGCAACGCGGAGGGCGCCGATCCGATACTTGAGCAGCAGTTGCCGAACCACGGTTTCGAGGCCCGGCAGGCACTCGATGTACTGGTGTCCGTTCAGGTGGGTCGGCGCTAAGCCCTGTTCGAGGAGCACCTCTACCTGCGCCGACAATTCGGCCAACAAGGCCGGTTCGAGGCGCGGGGCCGACCGCCACAAGCGGCGGAACAAACGGGCCGGTCCGCTGAAGCGGCCGTGTTCATCACATAGTTCCGCCGGAAACCGGGAGCCCGTCAGCGGCGCGCCTTGGGTCAGATTCAAATGCACGCCCAGATCGAACGGCAAGGCCGACTCCGCCAGCGCCTGCCGCCTGGCGCCCGAGGGCAGACAGCCCGCCTTCTGGTCGCGCAAGAGGGTGTTCCAAGCGCTGAGCGCCGAGCCTGCCTCGGGAGCGTTCGCCAGAACCGAGGTGCTGGTCAGGAGCCCGTCGCGAAAGCCCCGAAGAATCCCGGCCGTAACCGCGCGATTCATCCCGAAGTCGTCCGCATGGAGGACCAAGCGAGCCTCATTAGTCGCCGGTTCTGCCATCACTCGGAGGCCTTGGTCGTGACCTCCGCCTCCGTCGACGGCGCGCCCGCGGCCGGTCGGTTGTTGTACCAGCCGCGCCGGGCCCGCGCGTGGATGCGGAACACATCCAGCAGCATGGGCAAGGTGTGCCGCCTCAGGGACAGGGTTGAGGCCCAGTCGTTGATGAGTGTCACCGGGACCTGCGCAAACGGTAGCCGCAACCGGTGCATCAGAAAGATGACTTCGGCATCGAAGGCAAACCCGTCCAAGGTGGTGCGCGAGAAGATCTGCTCGCTGGCGCCGCGGCGGAACATCTTAAAGCCGGCCTGGGTGTCGCTGACCTGGTTCGAGATCAGCCAGTGCGTGATGCCGCGGAACATCACCGAGGCGAGTTTCCTCAACCAGTGCCGTCGCACCTGGTTCTCGGAACCGGCCACATTGCGGGCGCCAAGCACGACCTCCGCTCCCCCCGACTGCATGACGCTGTAGCCCTGCCGCAGGCAGTCCAGGGCATACGGCAGATCGGCGTCCATAAAGGCCACGATCCGGCCGCGCGCCTGCAACATCCCGGTCCGGACCGCGGCGCCCTTGCCACGATTCCGGGATAGCGAGTGGGTGGAGAAACGCGGACCGCGGCCGTCGGTCAGACGTGCCGTGACATCCCGGCTGCCATCGTCTACGACCAGCACCTGGTAGTCGATTCCCCAGTCATCCAGGAACTGCCCCAGAGCTTCGAGCGTCGCCGGCAGGCGCGCGGCTTCGTTGTGCGCCGGGATGACGACGGTCAGCTCGGGAGCCGCTGCCGCCATCGCGTCCGACTCCATAACACCTGCACCTGCGCTACCCATGGAACCTTCCTGCCTGCTGCTCGCCGCGAGTTGTCCCCTGCCGCCCCGATAGGCAGGATGATAGCACGCAGGGCTGAGGATGCAAGGATCGGCGCGGGAGAAGGCCCGTGCTGGCACGGAGCGATGCCTACGGGGCGCAGGTCAGTTCCGTAGGGGGTGACACCTCAGGTCCTGGGGTTCAGGAAACGGCGAGACGGCGAGACGGGGAAACGGCGACTGGAGGAGACGGACTGGGAGACTGGCGGAGAGGAAAACAGGGTTCAGGGTCA
>CAIZKT010000252.1:0-11299 GCA_903933565.1 uncultured Victivallales bacterium
CATAGGCCGCCCCTTCAGGGCTCAATCTGTGGGGTGAACTGGTACCCAGGGCGTTGCCCTGGGCTGGTATAGAGCGCCCCTTTGGGGCTGAATACCTCGGCCCATCCTTATTGCACAGGTCGCGATTTCTTGAAACAGCCCGGCTGCGGCGGGGCGGTCTCAAACAAGAGACCCCCGCTAGGTCTGGCAGGCGTTTTCCATGCCAGCCTGGAGCCCGCGATGCCTTCGCCCGTTCCGGGCGGCTTCGCGGTCTGCCCTGGCTTCTTCGGGCGGGTTCGCGGTCTCCCGCGCTTGCCTCCATGGAGCCCGCTGTTCTCAGCCCTCGCCGTGGGCGGCGAGGGGCGGCAGCGATAGGTCCGCGCTGGCCTGCCCGCACACAAGCCTTCCGCCCGACATCGTGGTCGGCACCCCCTCGGCGTGCAGGAGGCGACGTTTACGCTCCAGTTCAGGCCCATGGCGCTGGCCGTTGAAGCCGCCCAAGCTCAGGTCGGCCGCGACCACCCGGTGGCATGGCACCAGCGGCGCAAAGGGGTTGTGCCGCAAGGCCTGGCCGATAGCGCGTGGGCAGTGACAACCCACGGCACGCGCCAGGGCCCCGTAGGTCGTCACCCGCCCGGCCGGAACCCCACACAACGCCGCGAACACGGCCCGCCTGAAGGCACTCTGCGCCTGCCAGGCTGCGGCCTCGATGCCAGGCACCGGGGGCAGATCCAGTCCTGCCCCCGCAGTGTGCCTATTCGCCGACGATCTCATAGAACCCCGGTCCGCTGCCGCTGAAACGCACGGCGTCAGCCTCGATATCCCGCGGCTCGACGCCCAGGCCGCCGGTGCAGTAGACCAGCGGTCTGGCTTTGAATGGGGCGCTGAAGCTCAGCACCTCGCCGGGCGATGCCAGTCCGCGCAGGACCCGTTCCTGGTCCCGATTCGGGCGGGAGTCATAGGCAAACAACCCCAGCACGCTGACCGGGGCGCCGGTGGCCGTCAGCGTGATTCGATGCAGGCCGTAGGCCAGGCCGAGGATGCCCCGGCGGTTCTCAAGATAGTGGACCTTGCCGGAGCGGTCGGTGTAGGCGGTGTTGGTGGCCAGGTCTGCCGAACTTTGGCCGTCCACCTCGACCTTCAGCACGCCGCCCTCAGGCTGGTCGACAAAGGCGATCGAGAGGTCGGAACCTACCGCCGCCACCGTCAGGCTGGCGCCGACGGGCAGATCCACCCGCTGCTTGCCGTAGGGCGCTCCCCAGGCCGAAACGAACTCCTTCACCTCGAGGCCCTGACGCTCCCAGGCCGGCGAATCCACCGGGATAAAGCGCCGGTTCGGACAGACCTTCAGGTCAACCGCCGTCAACTTCGCCTCGGGACCTTCGATCTCGAGGATGTGACGGTCACCCAGGCGGCTGTCGCCATGCCGGAACAGCGAATTGCGCAGGTCGCGCCCAGGCTGCGAGCGCCGACTGGCCTGCTTCTGCCCGTCCACCCACGGAATCGGCTTGTCGTCCGCCACGCTTCCCCAGCAGTTCAAGGCCGTGTCTTCAAACAACACCATGTTGCCATTGATCCTGGCGTCCCCCTGCGTGAGGGTGACCATGTCGCCTTCCCAGCCATAGGTGTTGGGGTGCAGACGCTCTGGCAATTGCCGCTGCGCAATCCCGGGCAAAATGGGGTCCCAGCACTCGAACGCACGTTCCAGAACCTTGAACCACAGGTAATGCGCGGCAGCCTGCGGATGGCCGTCGTTGGGGACCAAAGCATAGCGGTTGCACCAGCGCGTCAGATCGTCGGAGAGTTTGCCGTAATCCAGGACCGGAATCTGGTAGCGCAACGCCAGGGCGCGCAGATCATCGGCGTTGGGGGTATAGCCACCGGCATTCTGGAACATGCAGAAGAGGAATTCCGTGTCGGGGTAGTGCCGCTGAATCCAGCGAATCGTCCCTTCGAAGACGGCGACCTCGTTCGGCGTGTCCGTCTTTTCGTTGGCGCCGCTGCCGAAGATGACCAGGTCAGGTCGCGGGCCCTCGGGTCGGCTGAACAGCCCCGGATGGAGTTCCTTCCAGGACTTGCCCTCGCCCTGGCCGTTCTCGTTCGGGGCTGGCGGCAACGACAACGAGCAGTATGCCGCCAGGCCGGAGTGCGCCTCCCCCACGCAGGACCCGTCACAGGCCATGAGGTTCAGGCAGATACGGTCCACCGGCAAGTCGAACTTACGCAGCAACTCGAGCCGCAGCCGACCCGTATAGCAGAAGTAGTGCTGCCACCAGCCGATGTAACCGGCCAGATCCGGCCGTTTCACCCGGTCCGGTTCGAAGACGCGGTCGGACAGCGGTTGCTTGAAGGTGGCGCTGCCGGGGGTCTCGTCGTACAGATACATGGGGGGGTTGGCGCTACCGCGGTCGATGCTGGAACCCATGGCCAGAATGTGCAGGGCTTCGCCCTTCCACAGCTTCTGCAGCGTGCGGGGGATATGCCGGTAGTAGGGGTATGGCTGCTGCTCGGCCGGCAGGCGCCAGGCGGCTTGCGCCCCCGGGGTCAGCGTCGGCCACCAGACCCACACCGGCGCGTCCGCGGCGCTGTTGGCCAGTTCGACTTCGACCGCCACCGTATTCACATCCTGGCTGTAAGAGGTGTCCGGGCTGTTCGCATGAAAGCGGCCCTCGATCACCAGCGGCGCCGTGGCCAGCGCCACCCGCCCAGCCTGGTCGCTGGAGGCCTCTACCTGCGCCGCGCAGACCAGCTCCCCGCGAGAGTGCCGCGGGAAGCTGCGCTTGTCCGCCATCCCGAACTCGCTCGGCGACCAGGTGCCGTCCTCGCTGTCCAGCTTCAGGGTGCGCAACCGTGCCCGCAGAGCGCCTGCCGCCGACTGACTGCCGTACACCGTCAACACGACCGACGTGCCGTGCGCCAAGCGGCCCTCCGGCAACGCGATGAACTGCCGAAGGGACTTTCCCGGCCCAATCCGCACCAGGTTCCCGACCGAAACCGCCGGTTGCACGTCTGCCGGCGCGTGCGCCTCGCGCACCACCTGCACGTCGCCGTAGGCGTCGCAGTTCCAAAAGGCGACATAGCCCGATGAATAGCCCTCGGCTTTCCCCAGACGATGCCCCGCGAAGCTGTGGAACTCGAAGGTAGGATTCAGCAGCAGGTTGCCGCCTCTCGTCTCGGCCGGCGTTGCCGCTGTGTCCGCCGCTAGGCCCAGCGCACCCGTCGATCCCAGCGCTGCCAAGAGCATCCCTCGCCCCGCCATCTTGTAAGCCGTCATGCCTTGCCTCCTGATCATAGCCGCGGCAGGGTCAGGCCGCCGTCCACCATCAACACCTGTCCCGTGGAATAAGGCAGATCGCCCCGCGCCAGCATGGCAACCGCCTTGCCGACGTCTTCCGGCTGACCCCAGCGCGCCTGCAAACAGAGCCCCTGCTCGATCAAACGGTCGTATTTTTCCTTCACGACCGCAGTCATGTCGGTCAGGGTCACCCCAGGACGAACCTCGTAGACCGGGATGTCGTACTCACCCAGTCGTGCCGCCCAAAGCTGCGTCGCCATGCTTACCCCGGCTTTACTGATGCAGTACTCGCCCCGCGCTGGCGAGGCAACCGTGGCCGAGATCGACGACACGTTGACGATGCAGGCCGCAAAACCGGGGTCCTGCTGCCGCGCCTGGATCATCTCGCGCGCCACGGCCTGGGTCAGAAAGTAGGGGCCCTGCAAATTGACCCGCAGCACCCACTCGAAGCTCTCCTCCGTCGCCTCGAGAAGGTCGGCACGCACCTTGGGCGCCACGCCGGCGTTGTTGACCAGCACGTTCAGCCGACCAAAGGCCGCCCGCACCGCCGCCAAGGCCCGCTGTCGGTCGCCGCTCTGGCTGATGTCGCCCTGGCAGTAGATGACCTCAACCCCAAAGCCGCGCAGTTCGGCCAGGACCGCCAGGACCTCGTCTTCTGGCTTGCGGCCGACAAGGGCCAGGTTCAGCCCCTCGCGGGCCAGGGCCCGGCTGATACCCAATCCGATCCCGCGAGCGCCGCCGGTCACCAATGCACATCGGTTCATCCGTCTGCTCCGCCTCCGCTTCGTATCCTGCCCCCGCCGGGGGTGCCGCTGCTGGCTGTCACCCGAGCCGGTAGTATATTGAGCCGCGCTGGGTGGCGCAACCTGGAGAGTCGCCCAGACCAAGAGGGGCCATGCCCGAAACGATCACAGACACACTGGTCCGCATTCTGCGGCGCCAGATTGCCGCTGGCACGCGGGCCGCGGCGCTGTCCGCCGCGACCCGGCAAGCCCTGTTTACGGCGCCGGTGAGCCGCGCCGCGGTCAGCGTCCAGGCGCCCGCCGCCAGGCGCCCCGCGCTGCCGACAGCCACCAGCGCGCCGCGGCCCCCCGCCGCGCCGCCCCGACCCGCCCCCGTCGCCCCCCCGTCGCCACCGCCAAACGAACCCCTCGCCCTGAGCGCGGTGGACTGGGACGAACTGCTGCGCCTGGTCAGCGTTTGCCGCCGCTGCCCACTCTGCGCCGAGCGGACTCAGACCGTCTTCGGTGCGGGGAACCGCCAGGCCGAACTGATGTTCATCGGTGAGGCGCCCGGCCGTGACGAGGACGCGCAGGGACTGCCTTTCGTGGGCGCCGCCGGACAGCTCCTGACCAAGATGATCTCGGCTATGCAACTCGAGCGCTCGGAAGTCTATATCGCCAACATCGTCAAGTGCCGCCCGCCGCGCAATCGCCCGCCGGAAGCGGAAGAGGCCGCGACCTGCCTGCCCCTCCTGAAGCGACAGATCGAGCTACTGCAGCCGAAGGTCATCGTCACCCTCGGGGCGACTCCGCTGCAATTCCTGCTGGGCAAGACCGGCATCGGGCGCGAGCACGGCACCTGGTGCGAGTTCGCTGGTATTCCGGTGCTGCCTACCTTCCACCCGGCCTACCTGCTCCGTGCCCCCGAACACAAGCGCGAAGCCTGGGAGGACCTCAAGCGCGTCATGGTCCGCCTCGGCCGTGATCCTGCCGCGCCGGCCCGGCGCCCGGTCGCGGATCCGGCGGGAAGTTGAGGCCGCGGCGCCTTCGGGAGGCCATCTGCAGCCTGTGACGCGTGAGGTCAGAACCGTTTCAACCGAGGTGACTTGTGAGACGTCCTGGAAGAGGGTTCGCAGTGAGCGTGACGGGCGTTTGGGCGCTCATGGCCACGGCGGCCATGGCCGAACCGCTATCCCAGGCCGCCGTCACCCTCAGCCAACCGGCAACTGGCGCGCTGGCCGCGGCGACGGCCGATGGCATCCTTCACCTTGACGAGGCCAAGCGCATCACGCTTGCCGACAACCCGGGCGTCGCCGCCGCCAGGGCCCGCGTGGAAATGGCGGTGGCGGCGCTGCGCCAGAGCCAGGCGGCCTACTTCCCCACCCTCAGCGTCAGCGCTAGCGCCAGGCACATCGAGGATACGCCGTTCGACCTCGGCTTCGGAGTGGACCGCGAACCGTACCGCACCTACGCCCTCGGCGGCGGCGCCGCCTGGGTCGTCTTCAATGGTTTCGCCACCCGCTTCCGCGTCGCCGCCGCACACCACGCCGAGACCGCTTCCCGAGAATCCGCCCGCGAGGTGCAGCGTTTGCTGCTGCAGGGCGTCGCCCTGTCCTACTACGAAGCGCTGCTGGCCCAGGAAGCCATGACCATCGCGCAGCGAGACCGCGACTTTAACCGCGAACTCAGCGCCGAGACCAGGAAGCGTTTCGAAGCCGGGGTCGTCTCCCGCGGCGACGTGCTGAACTTCGACATCCGGGTCGCCCAGGCGGACAGCAGTTCCCTGGCGGCAGAGAGCGACCTGTTCAGGGCGCGGGTGGCGCTGGCGGAGCTGCTCGGCATCCCCACCGCGAGTCTGCCCCAGGGGCTGGCGCAAGCGCCCCTGCCCACGGTGCTGCCCGCCGCGCTGCCCGATCTCGAGACAGAATTGGACTACGCCCTCGCCAACCGCCCCGACTACCGCCAGTTGCTCGAGTCGAGGCGCGGTATCGAGGCGGAACGCCAGGCGCTGCGCGGCGACTACGTGCCGCAGGTGTCGGTCGCGGCTGACTACGGCTGGTCCCGCTTCCAGAGCGCCCGCTTCCATGACGGCCGTGACGCCTCCAGTTCCGTCGGCGTTGCGGCCACCTGGACTCTGTTCTCGGGCGGGTCCACCAAGGCCCAGGAGGCCCGCCTGAGTGCCGCAGCCAGCGAGATCAGCCAAACCATCAATGCCCTCACCCATGCCATCGTCGCCCAGCTACGGCAACGCCTCGACGCCATCCGCGTCGCCGAACAACAGGTGACCCTGCAACAACATATCCGAGACATGACCCTCGAGACCCGTGATCTGGTACGCAGTGAATACACGGCCGGCCGCGCCAGTCTGACCCGCCTTAACGAGGCCCAGACTGACCTGGTGCGGGCCGAGGGCCTGCTGGCTCAGGCCGCCATCCGCCACGGGCAGGCAACGGAGCTCTTGGCGGGGGCTTCGGGACGCAACCTGAGAGCCCTCGGCGCCGAGCCGACCCCAGTGCCCTGATCGTAGGTTCACGGCAGGTCACGCTGGCCTGTCGCCGAGTTCGCGTTACCTCAGACGAGGCAGGAGGACTGCAGCATGAGTTCCGCACTCGCGATCTTCGCAGGCCCCAAGGCCGTGGTCACCCCGGTTGGGGACACCTTCACCTGGCCGATCATCAGCCCCGCCGCCGAGCAGGCGGCCCTGGACGTGCTCCGCCGCGGCGCCATGTCCGGCATCGAGATCTCGGTCGAGTTCGAGAAGGAGTACGCCGCCTGGCAGGGCACGCGCTACGCCCTGGCCCACAGCAGCGGCACCGCCGCTATCGAAGGCGCACTCTTCGGCTGCGGGGTCCGCCAGGGCGACGAGGTCATCGTTCCCAGCCTTACCTACTGGGCCAGCGCCCTGCCCGCCTTCAACCTCAAAGCCAGCATCGTCTTCGCCGAGGTCCAGCCCGAGACGCTCTGCCTGGACCCGGCCGACCTCGAGCACCGCATCACCCGGCGCACCAAGGCCATCGTGGTGGTGCATTACTGCGGCTACCCGGCCGACATGGACCCGATCATGGCCATTGCCCGCAAGCATGGCATCAAGGTGCTCGAGGACGTCTCGCATGCGCACGGCGGCGTCTACCGCGGTCGCAAGCTGGGCAGCCTCGGCGACGTGGCGGCCATGTCGCTGATGAGCGGCAAGGCCCTGGCCATCGGCGAGGGCGGCATGCTGGCCACCGATGACCGCGACATCTACGAGTACGCCGTGGCCTGGGGCCACTACGAACGCTATAACAACAGCATCCAGTGCGAGGCGCTCCGGCCTTGCATCGGCCTGCCCTTGGGCGGTCACAAGTACCGCATGCACCAGGTCAGCTCGGCGGTGGGGCGGGTGCAGCTGCGCGAGTACGACCAGCGCAACCTCGAGATCTTGAAGGCCATGAATGCCTTCTGGGACCAGCTCGAGGGCGTGCCGGGCATTCGGGCACACCGCCCGGCCAAGGGCTCCGGCTGCGAAATGGGCGGCTGGTATGCGGCCCACGGCCTCTACCGTCCCGAGGAACTCGGCGGACTCTCCATCACCCGCTTCTGCCAGGCTGTCAGTGCCGAGGGCGTCAGCACCAGCCCCGGCTGTAACCGGCCCCTGCATCTGCACCCGCTGCTGAATACCTGCGATGTCTACGGCGACGGCAAGCCCACCCGCTTGGCGCACTCCCCCCGGAATCTGTGTCAAGACGCCGGCTCCCTACCCGTCACCGAACTGATGAACAGCCGCGTCTACGGCGTTCCCTGGTTCAAGTTCTACCGCCCGGCCATCATCGCCGAGCACGCGACCGCCTTCCGCAAGGTCGCCGAGAACTACCGCGAGCTGCTGGCTGACGACCCCGGCGACGCGCCCTCGGTGGGCGGCTGGGGGCTGTTCGCCCGCCGCTGAGTCGGCAAGACGCAGGGACAACGTCGTCGCAGGGCGGCTGACCCGGCACGGTTCAGGGTCCCCGCGGTCCATCGGGATGAACTCCAGGAGTCCCGCACATGGCGACTGTCACCCCGAATCTCGTCCTCATCGTGGCCGACGATCACGGCCTTGATGGCGGCTGCTTCGGCACCAGCGTGCCCGCGACGCCCAGTCTCGACGCCCTTGCCCGTGACGGCGTGCGCTTCACCCAGGCGTTCTGCACCACGGCCAGTTGCGCCGCTAGCCGGTCAGTCCTGCTCACCGGCCTTCACAACCACGCCAACGGCACCTACGGCCACGTCCACGGCCGTCACCACTTCGCCTGTTTTGACGACGTCCTCAGCCTCCCCGTGCTGCTCAAGCGTGGCGGCTACCGCACCGGTCGCGCCGGCAAGTACCATCACGCCCCCGAGCGGGTGTTCGCCTTCGACACCGTCATCCCTGCCGCTGGCCGCGACGACGTGCGCCTGAGCGAGAACTGCCGTGCCTTCATCGCGCCCGACGAGCCCTTCTTCCTGTACTGGTGTTCAATGAACCCGCACCGCGACGGTCGCCTCCTGGCGAGCCATCCCTGCCGACCGGACCGCTTCGGCAACCCGGAGGCGGACTTTGCTGGTGACCGCGAAACGCCGTACGACGATGCCCACATTCAGGTCCCCCCGTACCTGCCCGACAGCCCAGAGGCCCGCGCCGAGTGGGCCCAGTACTGCCAGTCGGTCTCGCGTCTCGACCGCGGCGTCGGCCGACTGCTGCGTATCCTCGAGGAGGCTGGCAAACTGGACAATACCCTGATCGTCTACCTCTCCGACAACGGCGCCGCCTTCCCGGGCGCCAAGACCACGCTCTACGAGCCAGGGATGAACCTCCCCTGCATCGTGCGGGCCCCGGGCCCGCGCCGCGCCCACCGCACCTGCGACGGCCTGGTCAGCTGGTGCGACGTCACCCCGACCTTCCTCGACGCCGCCGGGCTCTATGAGGGCCCCGCCGCCTTCCATGGTGATTCCTTTCTCCGCATCCTCGAGGAGGAGCATCCCCTCGCCTGGCGCCAGGAGGTCTACGCCGCCCACACTTTCCATGAGATCACTAACTACTACCCTATGCGCGTGGTGCGCACCCAGCGCTACAAGTTCATCTGGAACATCGCCAGTCCCCTCACCTATTCCTTCGCCTCCGACCTGTGGGCCAGCGCTACCTGGCAAGGCGCGGTCCGCAACCGCCTCGCCGACTATGGGCAGCGTTCCGTCGACGCCTACCTGCACCGGCCACGTTTCGAACTCTACGACCTGCACGCCGACCCGGGCGAAACCACCAACCTCGCCGCCCGCCCCGAGCACGCCGCCCGGGTCGAACACTTCTGTGCCAGGCTCAAAGACTTCCAGGAGCGCACCCACGACCCCTGGCTCCACAAGTGGGACTACGAGTGAACTGATACATAATTGGCATACCTATTCTGCTTACCACCCACACCTGTACCATCAGAGCCAGGAGACCGTGAGAACGAGAGTCCATACGGTGGTACATATCTAATTCTGGCCTAACTACGTGCAGCACCAGGAGCATGATCTGGCCTCCGTCTTGCTAACTGGTCGCCATGGCTTGTGGGACATGGTGGACCACAGGCGGACACCCCAAAGGAGGCCAGTGATGGACCTGATATCGAGTCATGAGCGCAAGCGGTTTGCGGCTTTTCTGCTGGCGCTGGGTGCGGGCGGTGGCGCCTGGGCTCAGGGGACGGGCGCGGCGCCGCGGGTGGATACGGGCGACACGGCCTGGGTCTTGGCCAGTGCCGGACTGGTACTGCTCATGACGCCCGGGCTGGCCTTCTTCTATGGCGGGCTGGTGCGCCGGAAGAATGTCTTGTCCATCCTGATGCAGTGCTTCATGGCGATGTGCCTGGTGACCGTTCTCTGGGTGGTAGCGGGGTACAGCCTGGCTTTCGGCCCGGATGTCAAGGGGATCATCGGCAACCTGGACTGGGCCTTTCTCCGTGGCGTCGGCGGCGAGCCGAATGCGGACTACGCGGCCACCATACCGCACACCGCCTTCATGGCGTTCCAGCTCAAGTTTGCCATCATCACGCCGGCGCTGATCATCGGCGCTTTTGCCGAGCGCATGCGCTTTTCGGCGTTCTGCCTGTTCGTCCTGTCCTGGTCGCTGCTGGTCTACACGCCGGTGGCGCACTGGGTCTGGGGCGTGGGCGGCTTCCTGCGTAACATGGGCGCCCTCGACTTCGCTGGCGGCACCGTGGTCCACGTCAACGCCGGCATGGCAGCGCTGGCGGCAGCGCTGGTCCTCGGCAAGCGGCTCGGCAGCCTCTCGCCGCCCCACAGCCTGCCCCTGGCCATTCTGGGGGCGGGAATGCTGTGGTTCGGCTGGTTCGGTTTCAATGCGGGGAGTGCCCTGGCGGCAAATGCCCTGGCGGCGAACGCCTTCGTGACCACGCATGTAGCCACGGCGGTGGCGGGGCTGGGCTGGTCGCTCATGGACTGGATCATCTTCCGCAAGCCCACCACCTTGGGCATGATCACGGGCGCGGTGGCGGGACTGGTATCCATCACCCCGGCCTGCGGCTTTGTGACCCCCATCGGCGCCATGTGGATAGGCCTGGGCGCCGCGGTGATCTGCTGGCTTAGTGTGACCGTGATGAAGACGACCTTCGGCTATGACGACACGCTGGATGCCTTCGGCGTCCACGGCGTCGGCGGCATCTGGGGCGCGCTGGCCACGGGGCTTTTTGCGACGAAACTGGTGAATCCGGCCGGCGCAAACGGGCTTTTCTACGGCAACCCCGGACAGTTCGTCGTGCAGCTCAAGGCGACCGTCATAACCATGGCGTTCTCTTTCGTCTCCAGCTACATCTTGCTTAAGGTGGTAGACAAGATCGTCGGCCTGCGCGTCAGCGAGCAGGAGGAGCGCATCGGCCTGGACCTGACACAGCACCGGGAATCCGCCTACACCATGATTGACTGAGCCAGAGGAGCACCCAGCCATGAAATACGTGATTGCCATCATCCAGCCGGACCGCCTGGACCTGGTCCTCGATCTGCTCGAGAAGAAGGACATCCACCTGGTCACGGTCTCCACCGTCCTGGGACGAGGCCGCCAGAAGGGCATTTCCGAGGTCTATCGCAGCCATAAGGAGGCGGGTAGCCTGCTGAAGAAGGTCAAGCTGGAGATCGCCGTGAACGATGCCTTCGTGAAACCTACCGTCGACGCCATCATGGAGGGCGCCCGGACGGGCGCCATCGGCGACGGCAAAGTCTTCGTCCTCGATCTGCAGCAATGCGTCCGCATCCGCACCGGAGAGGATGGCGGCACCGCCATCGGCTGACCGCCGCGGCGTCGACGGGCCGCGTCCGC
>CAIZKT010000253.1:0-2112 GCA_903933565.1 uncultured Victivallales bacterium
GCGTTCCAGATTCTGGGGGTGGTGACTGACCCGGCGTACCGTCGACGGGGTTTTGCCCGGGCGGTCTGTACGGCCCTGATCCGACGCCTGCACGAGCAGGGCGCCCGGCACAGCGTGCTGTTCACCGACGTCACCAACCTCGCCGCCCAGCGCTGCTACGCGGAGATCGGCTTCCATTCCACCGGCGACTTCACGGTGGCCAAGCTCGCCCGGCAAAGCTGAAGCCGACTCGAGCATGCGTCCGGCGCCAGCGCAGCCGCGGCGTAAGCAGTGGTGCGAGACCTGCTATGCTTATGAGTATCGTCTCCCACGGAGTGATGTGCTTGGGGTCGACGCCGTGCTCGCGGCAGACGCGCACGGAGTCGCTGCAGTACTCGGTTCGCGAACGGGGGAACCACTCCGCCTGCCCGGTGGTTCGGCGCTGCTGCAACAGCAGACTGAAGTTGGTCACATAGTCCCAGACGTACAGCCGGTTGGTCAGTTTGGACCCGTTTCGGAGGTCCGCCGCAAAGGCCCGGTTGGCCTCATGCTCAAGAGGCTGCAAGAACGAACATTCGAGGCTGCATCCTCCAGGAAGGCGTACCCCGCGTAGAGAGTCCCACGCCGGGCGCTGCGGGCTCCCGTCAGGACTAGGTTGCGGCCGAGGCTACGGATCAGGATGCCCTCCTGGCCCAGCGCCGCAATCTCCGCCGGTCGGAGTTGCATCAGCAGCGCCAACGATATATTCTTATTGGTAGATATCATAGGAGCCCTACCATGACGACCGCAGCGGTGTTCAAGTCCGGGCGCAGCCAGGCGATCCGCTTGCCCAAGAAGTACCGCTTCAACTGCCGGGAGGTCTACGTCCAGCCAACCCCGGATGGCCTGCTGCTGACGGCAAAGGACCCGTGGGACCTGTTTGCCGAGGGCGTGGCTGAGTTGTCCGAGGACTTCATGGCCACGCGGGTTCAGCCGCCGCTGGAATCCAGAGGATTCTGACCATGGCTGCCGCCACCTTCATGCTCGACACCGACACCCTGGTCTTCGTCGTCTGCGGGCTCAGGCAGCAGCAGCGTGCTCATGCCAGCCGGGCGGAGCGTATCCTGGCGCGCATCCGCAGTGCGCAGGCTGCCGGCGCGGCAGTGGGCGTCAGCGCCGTGACCGTCTCGGAACTCGAATATGGCACCTGCCGGTCGGCGCAGCCCGTGACCGAGCGGCGCGCCGTAGCCAAGATCCTGGCTCCGTTCGAGCTCTTCGACTATGATGCGGTGTCCGCACCCCGGCATTACGGCGAGATCCGAGCCCACCTGGAAGCCGCGGGTGTGCCCATCGGCGCCATGGACCTCCTCATCGCCGCCCACGCCCGCGCTCTCGGCGCCACCCTGGTGACCCACAACACCGCCGAATTCACCCGCATCGAGGGCCTGCGCTGCGAGAACTGGACGGAGCCGGCGGCACGGGCCAAGCCGACCTGACCCTGGGGCAATTCGGCACGACCGGCGACGGGCCAGGGACACCCCAAGTCGTCTGCGAGTTCAAGGACATCGAGTCGGGCCTCGATGCGCCGCAGAACCGCAAGGGCAACTACCGCAGCCCCGTCCGGTAGTGCTTCGACTACCTGCGCGAGTTGCGCACCAGCCTGAGTGGTAATGAGTCCGTCGAACCTCCGTATCAACGGCGGGCAGTTCGAGGCCCTTCCAGAACTCGAGGGCCTCCATGTCCTCGCCAGCGTCTTCTGTGTGGCAAGGCACGGCCAGGGCAACGCCGTGACCGAGAGACAACTGGACGCCTTGGTCTGCTCTCTGTACGGTTGAAGATCCTGCCTTTCGACGCCGGAACGGGCTACCCCATCTGCCTGGATGGCGCCCGCGCCTGCCCGCCGGAGGACTGCGGGGGAGTGCCCGGCTACCAATCGGTGATCAAGGCGCTCAGCAAACCCACCGCCGACAACGCCGAGTGGCGCGAGTGGATTGGTAAGTACGACCCCGAGGCCTTCGCTGCCGAGGTCGTGAACCGGCTCTGGGAAGATTGGCGGCAACCGAAGCGCAGGTGACGCCAGGCCGTGCCCGGCGTATCCGTGGAGAGGTGCCTGGCCTCAGGCGCTGGCCGCGAGCCGCGGCCGGTCCATTTCCC
>CAIZKT010000254.1:0-10310 GCA_903933565.1 uncultured Victivallales bacterium
CCGCTGCGGCGGACGAGGGGCGTCGGCGCCGCGGCGGCCACGCAGGGCCGCCCTCCAGGCGATCCGCCGCGTCCCGGCCGGATGGGTATGGGAACCGCGGCGGCAAGTCTCATTCCGGTATGTCCGGCCCGCCCCTGGAAGCCGGGTTCTCCGCAACCCGGCCGCGGCATACGGGGACGCGCCCCGCGCCGCGCGTCGGCTCACTCCAGCTTCAGGCCATCAAAGACGCCATCGAGGCTACCCAAGGCGACGCCGCCGCGGTCGGTGAAATCGCTGACCTGCTGGCGCTCCGCCTCGCGTTCGACGGTCTCGGGCAGGGTCAATGAAATGCGTCGGCCGTCGACCGAAAGCACCACGACCTCGAGCGTACTGGCGGGCGGAAAACGGCGGTAGAGAGCGCGGCCTGCATTGCCCGGCGTCTGCAGGTCGAGTTGGCTGATATGCAGCAGGCCCGTCTGGCCGTCCGGAAGCTTCACGAAGACGCCGAAGTCGCGGTGTCCTTCAACCGTACCGGTCAGACGAGCGCCTTCCTTGGCCGCAGGTCCTCCGGCCCCGGCCCCGGCCCCGGGGGCGGCCCCGGCCCCGGCGGCGGCCACAGGAGCGCCCGCGGCAGCAGCAGGCGCCTCGGCCGCCTCACGGCCGAGATCGCCACGCGTCGCCTCCATGCTCAGCGACAGCCGCCGGGTCTCATGGTCGATCGTCAGGATCGTGACCTCGACCCGCTCGCCCTCGGTCAGCACCTCCGACGGATGGTTCACGCGCCGACCGGCGCCGAGTCTGGAGACATGCAGCAGTCCCTCAACCCCGGGCTCAAGCTCGACAAAAGCGCCGAAAGGCATCAGCTTGGTGACCACACCCTCGCAACGCCGACCCTCGACATACGGCGAGCCGGCCCCCAGCAGGCGCTCCCAGGGGTTCTCCTGCGCGTGCCGCAAACTCAGACCAATGCGCTGGTTCTCCCAGTCTAGCTTGGTCACGCTGACCTTGACCGTCTGACCGGCACTGAGCACATCCTCTGGTTTGAGACCCCTGCCCCACCCCAGTTCGCTCACATGGATCAGCCCTTCGACCCCGGAACCGATGTCGACGAAGGCCCCGAAGGGCATCAGGCGCGTCACCACGCCGTCGACCAGCGCACCCTCGGCCAGGGTCGCCCGCAGCACCTCCCGCTGCTTGGCCTGCTCCTGCTCCAGGCAACGGCGGCGGCTGAGCACCAGGTTACCCCCGCCGACCTCATTGTACTCGGTGATGACGAACGTAAAGCGCTCGCCGATGTAGGCGGTAGCCTCGCGCCGGTGCGTGTCCATCTGAGAGTAAGGACAGAACCCGCTCTGGCTCGCGACCTGGACTTCATAGCCGCCCTTACGCTCCGCCATGACGCGGCCTTCTACCGGAATCCCGGACTCGTAGGCCTCCATCAGCGAGGCGTCGGCCACCGCGCCGCTCATGCGCGTCGTCAGCCGAACCCCGTCATCGGTATTGCCCACGCAATACGCCTCGATGACATCGCCGACCTTGACCTTCAACTGGCCCTGTTCGTCCATGAGTTCGGGGCGATCGAGCAGCGCATCGCAGCGCGATCCGACGTCCACGAACACGCTATTGCGGTCCACGGCCGTGACGGTGCCCTTCACCCGGTCGCCGATCTTGAACTCCGTCTTCAGTCGCCCAAGGTGGGCCTCGAAAAGGGCGCCGAATTCGGAGGTAGTCTTGCTGTCCTGACTCATCGCCTGCTTGCGCTCCTGGTGCCTTGTCTGTGAGTTACGCCAGAGACCCATCGCCGCCGCCAAGCGTCCCGCTCCCGGCCAAAGCTCTGACCCAGCGCGCCGTGGCGGACCGCGGCGTCGCCCGGACGCTGGGAACCGTCGCCGGCCAGAGCCACACACTGCCGCGCCCCGCGGTCCACTCCCACTCCGGGGTGGCGAACTGCACGTCACCCTCGAGAATAAGCACCAGCGACAGGCACGACTCGGATGGCACCACAGCGGGGCCGTGCAGGTCTCTGAACTCCAGCTCGAACTCCGGGGTAGGAACGCGATAGCGGCGCACGCCCGGATCGGCCGACGTGCCGCTACCTACCGGCGGCGCGCCCGGCCGGTAGGAGAGCATCCGCAACAACTCCTTGTCGTCAACGAATTTTCGGGTCAGACCCGCGCGCACCACATTGTCGCTGGCCGCCATGCACTCCACGATGGTTCCCTCGACGTAGGCATGAGGCTCGTTGGGCGGCACATAGATCGCCTCGCCGGGCTGCAAATTCATGAGGTTCATGAAAAAGATGGACAACGCCCCCCGATCTCCGGGAAAGACCGCGGCACAACGCCGAAACAGATCCTCATGGCCGGTCCGCGCGGCCGTGTTTTCGAGCTGATTCGCGCTGTCACGCAACGCCATCGCGACCTCGTCAGCCGTGGCCGTGAAGACGCGGGCGTAGGCCTCCCGGAGCCATGCCGAGCCCTCGGCAAGCCCGGCGAAAAAGCGCGTCAGCGCCGGGACACGCCGCAGATCGGCTACGACCTCCGCGGCGTGACGGAACCCCACCAGCGCCACAAACGGCGTCAACGCCACGGCTATCTCTGGCTTGTGGTTCGAGTCCGGATAGTGGGCCGGATCAAATGCGTGCAGTGCCGCAGCGCGGGTGCGGTCAGGGTGCGCCTGGATGGACAGCGGCTGAGCGCAACTGAGGATCTTGAGAAGAAACGGCAGCGTCTCGACCCCAGACTCCGCCAGAGCCTGCCCCAGGAAGACTCGCGGCTGCTGTCGGATCAGCCCATCGAGCGTCGGCGAGCCCGGCCAATCGGAGACCGTCGCCGCCCGCGGCGGCAGCGCGCCCATCCACAACTCCGCGAACGGCCTCCCGTCGGCGGGAAGCCCCAGAAGCGCCGCAATCAACGGCGACCGCCCCGGAGCGCCACAGTCGCCCCAGTCGTGGTAACACACCCCACACGTCAGTCGGTACAGGCGGTTGACATTCATCGGGCGTCGGGAACCCAAAGGCTGGTATCCGGTTGAGATTCGGCGCGTAACATACTCCGGGCAGCCGCCGGTGACCAGCAGCCCCGCGCGGCGGCTAACGAGCCAGGGCGGCAAGCCGCGACAGGTCGAGGCCAATCAGGTCGCCAGGCGCAAGCCGAAGCAGCGCCAGAGTCCCGCCCCGGAACTCGATGGCGAGGCGGGCCGACGCGGCGCTGGGGTAGAGCGGCAAGCGCTCCTCGTACTGGGCTTCGGTCTCGCGTTCGGCCTGGGGCGGCTCAACCCGCATACACGCGGTGGACACCACCCGGGCCGCGCCGTCGAGGTAGACGATGTCCAGGTCCACCCGCGTATTCTTCATCCAGAAGCGGCGCGGCGCCTCATCGGGAAACACGAACACCATGCCACGGTCAGGAGGGAGATCGAAGCGCTCCATGAGCCCCCGTTCGCGGGTCTCGGGAGTGACCGCCAGCTCCAGCTCGAACGCCTGCCCGCCGATGAGCGCCGCCAGCCGGGCGACCGGCGGCGCCTCCGCGGCGCAGAGGGCGCCAGCCAGGAGCAGTATCAAGCACATGCCGTGGAGCAGAGGGCGCTGCTTCATCCGGCCAACCGTAGTTCGTGATGATGTGTCATGGCTCATTCGTTCCCGGTTCACGGGTTCGCTGCCACTGCCGCCAGGCCTCGTAAAGGGCGACGGCGGCGCAGTTGCCGACGTTGATGGAATTCTTGACCCCCAGGGCCGGCAGGCAGGCAACCGCATCGCACTGGGCCAAAGCCTCAACCGACACGCCGAGGGCCTCATTCCCAAGAACCAACGCGGCGGGAAAGCGGAAGGGGACATCCCAGACCGCGGCGACCCCGACCGCGGTCTCGAGCGCGCAGACCCAGTAGCCCGCCGCCCGCAGCGTCTGCACGGCGGCGGCGGCGCTCTGGCAGGACTCGCAGGGCACCAACCGATCACAGCCGCGGGCAGTCTTAGCCAGCTTGGGATGAGGCGGCGTAGCCGTATACCCACAGGTGATGATGCGCTCGGCCCCGACCGCTTCGGCCAGACGGAAGATGTTGCCGACGTTATGGGCGCTGCGTAGGCGGTCCAGCACCAGGGTGACGGGCAGCGCCGCCGAGCGCACCGGCTCCTGCCGATCCCGGACGGACACCTCGACCTGGAAACCGCTGGCCGCCATCGGCGCCCCCCCGTCAGTAACCGCGCCGCAAGTGCGACGGCGCCATCCCCAGCTCCTCGCGGTACTTCGCCACGGTGCGGCGGGCCACGTCGAACCCCTGCTCCCTGAGCAGCGCAACCAGCTTCTGATCCGACAACGGGTGACTCCGTTCCTCACCCTCAACCAGACTCTGAATCTTCTGCTTGATGCCCAGGCTGCTGACCTGCGCACCGTCGTCGCCGCGATAGCCGGTGTTGAAGAAGTGGCGGAAGGGAAACAACCCGTGCGGCGTCTGCACGTACTTGTTCGCAATGGCACGGCTGATCGTGGTTTCATGGACGCCGACGCGCTCAGCCACCTGGCTCATGACCAACGGACGCATGTGCTCCACGCCGTGGTCCAGAAAATCGCGCTGCAGCTCGATCAGCGTCTCGGCGATGCGTTCGATGGTGGACTGACGCTGGCCGATGGCGCGCATCAGCAGACGGCTGCCGGTGATCTTCTCGCGAAGGTAGCGTTTGTCGGCGGCGGAGATGGCCGGATCCTCGAGCATCTCGAGATACTGCGGCGCAATGCGCAGCCGCGGGCCGTAGGCGCGGTTCGAGCGGGCGTGCCATTGTCCCGCACCGTCCTTCTCGATAAACACCTCAGGATAGACAAAGTCAATGCCCGAAACCGACACCTGATTGCCGGGATAGGGATTCAGGGAACGAATCCGCGCCAAGAGCACATAGACATGCGCCGGAGAGGTGTGTAACGCCTTTGCGACCTGTGGTATACGATTGCGTGAAACGTCCTCCAGGTGGCGCTCGACAAGCTGGTACTCGAGGCTGCCGCGACGCCCCTGGCGCTCCAATTGCAGGAGCAGACACTCGCGCAGGTCCCGAGCGCCCACCCCGGCGGGCTCGAAGGTCTGGACCAAGTCAAGGCCCCGGCGAACGCTGTCCAGGTCGGTCTGCAGCGCCGTCGCGATGTCGGCCGGGTGGGTGCGCAGGTAGCCGCTCTCGTCAATGCTGCCGACGATGTGTGTGCAGAGCTCGCGCAGACGGTCATCCGTGATCTCGTTTTCGCGCACCTGCTGCAACAGGTGCTCCTGCAGGCTAGGCTCAGCCGTAAGGGAGTCGAACATGAACTGCCGACGCTCGAGGTCCGCGTCGCTGTAGGACGCCTGCGGCGCGTAATCGCGCCATGAATCGGTGAGCTGGATCATGGTGGCCAGGGACTCATCGCGCTCGGCGGCGGCCGCGGCGACGTCCTCCCGCAACTGCGGCGCGCTGACCGTATCGTCCTCCAGCGGATTTCCGGCCAGGGTCTCCAGCCCGGAATCAACCAATTCCAGGGTCGGATTCTGCTCCAGTTCCTGGTTGATGCGCTGTTCCAGTTCCGGAATCGTAGCCAGCAGAATCTGCAGCGCCTGGATCTGCTGCGGCGCCATGATCTGCTCTTGGCGGAGCGACTGGACGAGCTGTTGTGTGAGTTCGAACGAGGCCATGTTTCACGCCTGCCGCGGGGGTCGTAACGGCGAGCTGTGCGCAGGCTCCCGACGGCCCTCCCAATGTAGCGCTCCGGGAGCTGCGCCGCCAGCTTGAGCGCACGGGTCGACCAGGGTGGAAAACGGCCCCTCCCGAGCTACAGTGTGCAGCGGGTCGTGACTCCTTCGGTAACCCCATTTCCCTGGCCTGTACGGGGCCGGTAGCGCCAAGCTCCTGGAGCGGGCGAAGGCCAGCGGCAAGCCAGGTTCAGCAGGCAGACTCATGGCGGATAGCTCCCCTTCTCTGGGCGTCACCATCCTCGGCAGCGGCAGCCGCGGCAACGCGCTGGTTCTGCACACGGCCGCGGCCGCCATGCTGCTGGACGCGGGCTTCAGCGCCCGCGAGTTGGAGCAGCGCCTGGCACAGGCGGGCCTGGAGCCCTCGGCCCTGAGTGCGATCGTGATCTCCCATGAGCACGCGGACCACGTCAAAGGACTGCGCGTTTTCGCGGAGCGCTATGGGCTGCCCGTGTATGCCAACCGCGGCACCGCCACCGTACTCAGGAGTCGTGACCCCCAACTGGGACCGCTGCGGCTGTTTGCCGCCGGCAATCCGTTCCAGATCGGCCCCTTCACCGTGTATCCCTTCTCGATTCCGCACGACGCCAACGATCCGGTCGCCTTCGTCGTGCAGGCACTCGACCGACGCATCGGCATCGCCACCGACCTGGGGCACGTGAACCACCTCGTCACCCACCAGTTGCGCGAGTGCGACCTGCTGGTCCTGGAAAGCAACCATGACCTCACCATGCTGGGGAACTCGCAGCGCCCATGGCCCTTGAAACAACGCATCCTGAGCCGACATGGCCATCTCAGCAACGCCGCCTGCATGGACCTGCTGCGCGCCGTGGCGCATTCCCGCACCCGACACGTCGTCTTGGCCCATTCCAGCTCTGAATGCAACTGCCCCCAGCTGGTCGCCCAAGCGGTCGCGGACTGCCTGACGAGCCTCGGGCGCACCGACATCACGGCGCACATCGCGTCGCAGGACGCGCCCCTGCCCACGCTCTGGCTGTAATCGGGTTTGACACCTTGCCGAAGCGGTGGACATTCTGGACTGCGACTTCCTGAGTTCAGGTGGCGGCAAGCAGCGGAGGAATGTGGAGATGAAAGCGGCGATTACGGATGGCCAGGGCAAAGTCTGGATCGGCGAGGTCCCCAGGCCTGAGCCCAACCCCTACCAGTGCCTGTGTCGCGTGCTGGCCTGCGCCACCTGCACCGGAACCGACACCAAGCACATCCACGACAAACTGCCGTGGAAACAGACCTACCCGGGCATCCTCGGACACGAGAGCATCGGCGAAGTCATCGCCGTCGGGGCCAAGGTCAAGGCCTACAAGCTGGGCGACTGGGTGCTGCGGCCAGCGGCCGTCTACCCGGGGGAGACCTTGGGCGGATTCAGCAGCATGTGGGGCGGCTTTGCTGAGTATGGCGTGGTGACCGACGGGGCCGCCATGCGCGCCGATAACCCCGGGGCCACCGTCAATAACTACGCGCGCTTCCAACTTGTGGTCCCGCGCGATCTCGGAGTGCGGCCGGCGGACTGGACCATGATCATCACGCTGAAGGAAACCGCCAGCTATGCTTCCAGCCTGGGCGTCAAGCTCAACTCCAGCGTCGCCGTCCTGGGGGCGGGGTCCGTGGGGATAGCCATGCTGCGTTTCGCCAAGGTCTTCGGCGCCACGCCGCTGCTCGGGGTCGCCCGCCGGGATGAGCAGCTCGCCTATGCGCGCGACGTCGTCGGCGCGGACGCCGTGGTGAATGTGAGCCGGGAAGACCCCGTGGCGCGCCTGCGCGAGCTGACCGGCGGTCGCGGCCTGGACCTGATCATCGACACCTCAGGCGATGCGGACTTTGTCGCCCGCTGCCTGCCTGCCCTGAACGACCAGGGCAAGGTGGCCGGCTATGCCACCTACCCGCGCGGCGACGCGCTGGCAAGCCACCTGCCTGCCGACAAGGTCGCCACCGGCAGGACCGGCGAGGACGTGGCGCACGAGTTCATGCTCGATGCCGTGCGGCTCGGGTTGGTGAACCTGCGAGACTACTACACCGACACCCTGCCCCTGGCCAAGATCGCCGAGGGCTTCGCGCGGCTGGAGAGCAAGCAGGCCATGAAGCTGGTGTTCGAGATGGAGGCTTGAGATCGATGAAGATCAAAGCTGTCGTTTTTCCCAAGGCCGACACCTTCGAGGTCCGTGAGTTGACCCTGCCCGAACCAGGGCCCGGCGACATCGTCGTCCGCACCGTGGTCACCGCCATCTCGCCCGGAACCGAGCGCTGGATCCTGCGCGGCAAACACCTCGGGACGCGCTTTCCCTGCGTGCCGGGCTATCACCGGCTGGGGGTGGTGGAGTGGTGCGGCGCCGAGGTCAAGGGCGTGAGCCAGGGCGAGCTGGTGTATGGCAGCGCCAACCGCTGGCTGGAGACCGAGGTGGTCTCGATGTGGGGCGCCCACGTCAGCCACTCGGTCAGCCCGGCCGCTGGCTATCGTCTCTACGGGCCCGCCGCCGCCATGCCGCGCGACAAGCAGGAAGCCCTCGCCTTCACCATCCTCTGCGGTGTCTCCAACCGCGGCGTCAACCGGGCCGAGGTCAAGGCCGGCCAGAAGACGCTGCACATCGGCGCCGGCATCGTGGGCCATTGCGCCGCTCAGTTGGCGAAACTGCGGGGCGCCGACCCCCTGATCGTGGACAAGGACCCGGAGCGCATCGCCTTTGTTACCAAGGGCTTCCCCACCATCCCCGTGCTGAATATTGACGCTCCCGATCTCGGGCAACGCCTGAAGGAGTTCGCGCCCGCGGGCTTTGATCTGCTCCAGGACAGCGTCGGCCATCCGGGCACGATCGACCGGCTGGTGGCGCTGGTCAAGGGCCAGGGCACGCTGCTGTTGCAGGCTCAGTACTTCGACAAGCAGGCCTGCGCTATCGACTTGGACCAGATCAAGATCAAGGAGTTGACGGTCAAGACCACCTGCGGCATCCGCGCCGAGGATTGGGAACAGACTGGCGACCACCTGCTCAACGGCCGGCTGAACCTGCAGGCGCTGATCACACACCGTCTGCCGGCAGCGCGCCTCCTGGAAGGCTACCAGATGCTGCACACTGGCAAGCCCCACAGCATCGGCATCGTGATCAACTGGGATTGAGCCCAATACCACCCAACCTAAGCTGCCGTGCCGACCGCGGCAGCGCTCCCGGAAAGTAGCTCGCAACTCCGCTCGCGACTCCTCGCCTGAGGGGATGACGCCAGCGGAGTGGCGTCCTACGTTCCTCGATCCGGGGCATGCGGACTGATGCGTCACATCGGCGAGATGTCCTGCACCAGCGGTTGCAGCACTAGGTCCGGCACGGCCAGATGGTCGGGCATGCTGCAGAGCTGTACCACCACCTCGCCCAGATCGAGCGGCTGAATGCACTTGCCGCGGATCTCGGGGTTATCGGTGGGGCTGCCTTTCAGGTCCGCCGCCGTGGCAAACTCCGTAGCGCCCCAGGAGGGGGTCAGCGCCGTGACGCGAACCCCATGCGGGCGCATCTCGGTGTAGAGGCCGCGGGAGAACTTGCTCAGGCCGGCCTTAGCCGCGGTATAGACGCTCCAACCCGGCCAGGCATGCAGGGCGCACACGCTGGACATGTTGATGATGGTGCCCGCCTTCTGCTGCATCATGATGGCCGCCACCCGCCGACAGCCCAGGAGGACACCGGTGAGGTTGACGGCAATCGCGGTCTCGATATCGGCATCGCTCTGCGCCGTCAACGGTGCGATGCGAATGCCGGCCCCGGCATTATTCACCAGGATGTCGATCCGGCCCCGCGCCGCCATGACCGCGCTGACCAGGCGGTCCCAGTCGGCACCGCTCGTGACATCGGCACGGCAGGCATGCACCCCGAGGCGTACCGCGGTGGCGTTGAGAGCCTCGGCATCGCGGCCGGTGATCCAGACGTCGACGCCATGAGCCTTCAGCGCTTCGGCGATGCCGGCGCCGTAGCCCCTACTGCCTCCGGTGACGATGGCGACGCGGTTGGCGATGTCCATGCTGTTGTGCTCCTAGTTCTTGGAGAGTCTACCGCGGGTACGACCTCAAGGCGTGGCGAAGCGCAGGCTGAACAGGTCCGCGTCCTGGAGGACGACACGCAGCCGCACCGGCGTGCCGACCAGCGCGGCCAGGTCGGACCCGCTCTTCCAGGAGTACGTTCTCTCGATCTCGTCGCCGAATAGCGTCAGCGCCTCGTCCATCGCGTGTCCCGGCAAGGGCCGACCCTCGGCATCCTGCAGTTCGATACGGATCGAGCCGGCGCCGCTGGTGGCGTAGTTGAGGACAAGGCGAGTTCCGCTGAAGGTCAGCGGGCGCGACACCATCTCGCCGCCAGCGTAGGGGCCGTTGAGGGAGGCAAAGCCGTCGAGCCTGAGGGTGTAGCGGGCCAGGTAGTGCCCCGGCTGAGCATAGCGATGCTGGTAGTAGAGACTGAGTTCGTCGGGGGCCGTCTGCACCATGCCATAGGCCGCCATGTTGGTGCGTGATACCCAGTTGGCTCGGTCGCGCCCAGGACGCATGAACGCCTCCATGAAGGTGCGCGTATAACGCCGGCCGCCGCGGCTGCTCATGAACACGCCGTCCGAAACATCCCCCGCATAGTCAGGCACGA
>CAIZKT010000255.1:0-1897 GCA_903933565.1 uncultured Victivallales bacterium
GATTCCTCCTCGACACGACCACGCTGTCCGACGGGTATCACGAGTTGCGGGTTATTGCCTACAACAACAATTCCGTGCGGACACAGGGCGAGGCCACGCGCACCCTTTTTGTCAACAACCACAGCCAAAGCGTGGCCGTAAGCGGCCCGTCCGGCGTGGACTATGCCGACGGTAGCGCCTCCATCACCGTCACCCCCTTTGGGATCACGACGGCCACCAACCTGACGTTGCAGGCCAACGGGCGCACCTTGGCGACCTTGCCGGTGAACGGCGCCACGGCCTCCGTTTCCGGTCGCCTGTTTGGATATTATGGCACCACCACCGTCTACGCGGTGTCCTGGCTGGCCGACGGCCGTCAGGTTCGCAGCGCCCCGCTGAACCTGAATATTTTCTGGACGCCGAAACCGGCACAGGCGGTGACGCTGACGGCGGGCGCCACGGCAACCGTGAAGTATTTTTCCAGCACCACGGCCGGTGGATTTTCATGGACCAATGCGCCGACCGCCGTCATCTCGATGACGACGAATCTGCTCTTCAACACCAACACCCTGGCGGCGGCGGTTCCGGTAAGTTATGCAACGCTGCCTGGCTATGAAGTCAGCACCTATTACTGGGCACCGACAACCGATCTGTACGAGTTCGGTTTTAACACGGCGAACACTGGGATTTCGGTGCCGGGATCACCGGACATCACAAACATCTCCCTGCTGGTGGACAACCAGTCGCTGGGCAACACGACGGTCGGGCGCACCGTGCCGGTTCGGCTGGCTGCCGGAGCCCATCGGCTGACCCTGCGGTTTGCCGTGACGAGTTCGAATTTCAACCAGCTGGTGTTTGTGCGCAATATCAACGAGGATCGTTTTTCGCTCCCCTTCCAGAACTATGGCTGCTCCGGCGAATATGTGTTGCCGAAAACGGACAGCCTGTTCACTGCAACCGGCGCGACGCCGCCTGCCGTCACATCCGGTCCGGTCGCCACCAGCAGTCAAAATTCCAACAAGGTGAGCTTTGCGGTGGCGGCGACCACGGGCAATGCCGGACCTCTAACCTATACATGGGCCAAAGTTGCCGGACCGGCGCAGGGCGCCATTTCCTTTTCGCCTAACGGGACCACGGCGGCCGCCAACACCGTGGCATCATTCGGCAACGGAACAGTGGATTCGTTGGGCAAGCCGGGTACCTATCTGGTGCAGGTGACGGTGAACGATGGCACGGCGGTTACCATCCGGCAGGTGCAGGTCACGGTGAGCAGTGACGGCCGCTCGTTGACGGTTAGTCCTTCTACCGCCAACGTGCGCGCCAACAACACGCAGGTCTATCAGGCCGTCAGCCGTGACGGATTCGGTAACACCCGCTGGCCTCCGCCAAGCAACTATGTCTGGTCGACCACCGCAGGAACCGTCACCGGCTTAAATATCAGCGGGTGCGGCGGCGGGTCGTTCGGGCAGTATCGGGCGCCGCTCAGCGAAGGGACTTACACGATTACCGCGTCTGACGGCTCAGCCTCGGGCAGCGCGACGGCGGTAGTGCAAGCCAACGTTCCTCCGGTGCTGGGAACTGTAGAGTGCCGGGTGGACTATACCGTGTTTACCAATATCTACCTCGCCGCCAGCGCGTCTGACGATCTGGCGGGCGATTTGACCTACACTTGGATTCAAACGGACGGACCCGTGCCGGTGAAGTTCGCCACCAATGCCTGTTCCGCGGCCGCGAACACCACCGCAGGCTATAGCCAGCTGGGAACCTACAAGTTCCGCGTGGTCGTCACGGATGCGGACGGTGCCAGTGTAACCGGCGCGGTTCAAACGGTGGCAATCAACAGCCCGCTCGTGACCTCGGTCGAGGTCCGGCCCGGTCCGGCCACCGTGCAGGTGAGCACCACGCGTCAGTTCAGCAC
>CAIZKT010000256.1:0-20584 GCA_903933565.1 uncultured Victivallales bacterium
CGCGCGCCTTCAGCGCTCCAGGCGGACTCCCTTATTGCGCAGGTCGCGATTTCTCTGAGTAGTCACCACCCACGGAACTGACCTGCGCCCGCGCCCTGGGATTCCGGTTGCGCAATCCTGCCCTACTCGTATAGTGAGATCTGCGGTTCGCCGAATCCTGGGAGATTACCATGCAGAGAATGCCGTTCGGTCCTGGACGTTGGCTGGCGCTGACCAGCCTGACTCTCTGCGCGCTGGGCACCTCCCGGTCTGGCCGGGCGCAGGAACCCGCCCCGCCGCCCGCGCCCGCCTTCAGTCTGGGCTCCGGCGTCGAGGTGCTGCGCCGGGGAGGCGACCTCCTGGTACGGAGCGCCTTTTCCGCGGAACAGGACGTCGTCATCAGCCTCGGTCAGGGGACGAACCGGCAGTTCGACTTCCGGCAGACCCGGCTCGTGCCGCGCGGCGCCGAACTCAGCGCCAGCGTCTTCGAGGGGGGCGTGGGCATCCACTACTGCGGTGACGACTCGGCGCCGTGGAATATCAACGGCACCTACATCGGCGCGAACCATGGCTGCTCGGGCCTGCGCGAGGTCACCAGCCCAGGGCATGGTCGCGGCTTGGCCGACCTGGGCAGCGCCTGGAAGGACGAAGCCGGCAGCCTCTTCTACCTGGTCAAGATCGTGGACCAGGACAAGCTCCGCTTCATCTCGGCCAACCTCGGCACCGACACCCTCTGGAAGTTCAATACTACCGTCGCGGGAAAGACGCTTACCCGCGCCGAACCGCCGCTGACCCTGCCGGTCACCGCCTGCCTTCTGGCCCAACTGACTCCGGCTTGCCGCATCGCCCGGCAGGACTACCGGCTCAACGGGACCGACCCCGTGCCCGAGGGCAAGCCGCTGCGGGGGCGCTTCCTGGACCTGGTCGAGGAGTACGACATCATCAACCCAGCCGACCTGCTGCAAGACCTTATCGCGCACCCGGGCCAGGAACGGGATTTCATCGCCAGCCACCTGCGGGGGGTCATCCGCAACCGGATCACCTACCGCTTCCTGCCCTACGGCGCAACCCTGATCCGGCACGAGGCGGAGGCCCTGCAGGAGTTCCAACTGGGCTACATGGGCTTCGTGCAGAATGCCAAGCTCAATACCGGCGCCTTCGCGCGCCATGACTATTACGTTCCGCGCGTCCTGCCGTTCGTGCAGGACGGGATCTCCTACGACTTCCAGGCGCGGCAGGACTTCCGCGGCAAGGTGCCTAAGCCGCTGCACTTCGGGCCGCAGGCGAAGAACATCGCCGACCCGGCGGCGCTGCCGGATCGCTTCATCCAGTTGCTGGGGACCGCGACCGACAGCGACCCGCGCTACCAGGTGGGGTTTGCCGTCGGTTACTCCATGACCCAGGGCCTCACCGTGCCCGCTGAACGCGCCCGGAACGTGAACAATGCCCTGATGATCTACACCTCCAGCAAGAGCTACCCCACAGCCATCGACGCGAAGATGGCCAATCCCATTCCGGCCGGCACAACCTTCGCCTCCGTCTCGTACCGACAGTACTTCAGCGCCGACGCCTGCCCCAACGCCACCTGCGCCTACTGGCACCTGGAAGGCCGTGATCTGATCGCCTATGTCGACTTCCACCGACCGGTCGAGCGCGAGGTCCTGCGTCTGCCCATGGAGGCTGCCGGCAAGCCTCTCACCGTGCTGGACAAGACCGACTCCATGACCGTGCTGGACCGCGCCGTGTCGGCGGCGGGCGCGGTGACGCTCTCGGTCGCCGGAACCCATGGCTATGCCGTCCTGCGGGTCGCCGAGGTCGGCGAGTGAATCGGCGCCAGCGCGGGGTCTGACGGGGCCGACGGTTCTGACCTCTGGGGAGTACACGGCGTCCACTTCAGGGCTCAATCCTCGGTGTGGACGGGTACCCAGGCCGTTGCCCTGGGCGCCCACAACGCCCCTTTGGGGCTGAATACCACGGCCCATCCTTGTTGCACAGGTCGAGATTTCGTGGGAGTCTGAGGATGGCAGCGTGGAGATTACCTGCCCGGATCAAGACGTTGTCTATCGGTTGACGCGAATGAAAGAAGACTGAAACGAGGACTCAGAACCAGACCTTGGTGGCTACCCCGCGTCCCGCTCGGAGCCACAAGGCCAGCGTTGGGCCGTCCGCCACAGAACCCAGGAACCACGATGGCCATCAAGCTTGACCCGCAGAGAGAGGCGTACCTCCTCGGATCGATCCGCCAGTTCTTCGCTGAGGAACTGGACGAAACCATCGGCGAGCTCAAGGCCCGTAAGGTCCTGGACTACTTCGTCCGCGAGGTCGGCCCAAGCGTCTACAACCAGGCGATTGCAGACGCGCAGCAGGCGCTTGAGCAGGCGGTGTCGGACCTTTCCGCAGCCCGCTTCGAGCCTGAGTTCGACTACTGGAAGAAGCGCTGACCCAGCTCTTCGCGAGCGTTCTCCGGAGGGGGCCACCCAAGAGGATTCCGCTGAACAACCCCAGCCTCCACGGAAACGCCCGCCGTAACTACTCAGGTACCGGCCAGCCCCATGGTTTCGCCTTGAGGCAGCTGACGGTCTGACGCGGGCGGGCGTCCAAAATGGGGTGCGAGATTTTCCTCGTCCGGCTTCTGGATTCGTAACAGCTCAGGTGCAACTGCGTATCCTGCCCCAACGGGGTTGGGTCAGGGTGCCAAGACGCAACCCCGTTGGGGTAGGAGCCCATGACCCCATGTGACCCAGGGTAGCGGCACCCTGGCCGCAACCCTGGGCTCTGAGCCGCAGCCCCGTTGGGGCAGGGAAATGCACCTGAGTTGTAACGAGAAAACTAAACTAATGCGGCGCGGGTTCTGCCACTGTCCGCGTGACGTTCTGCCCCACTCCGTCAGGTGGGGCCCTGATTCTGCGGTATGGTAGTCGGCATCGATCCTGAGGGCGTAAGCGCCCTGGCAACGACGGCAGCCGAGTCGGCCTGCGGGCGCGGTTGCTAGAGCCTGGACTGCGGGTACCACATTGAGACACATCATGCATATCCTGCTGACGGTGACGGTGACGGCCGCGGCCCAGACGGCCTTGGGCGGCGGCCTGCTGCCCCCCGGCTCGTTCACCCGCATTCAGACGGCGGGCGCAACGCCGCCGCTGCGGACTGCGGCGGAGAGCCTGCGCGGCTTTTTGCGGGAGCGCAACGGCGGCGCGGACGTTGTCATCGAGCCCGAGACCACGACCGGTCCGGTGGCTCCCGCGGCGGGGACGATCGTGCTGGGGACGCCGACCGACAGTCCGCTGTTGGCGCGCTGGACGGCAGAGGGGCGGCTGGTTCTCGGCAACGCCGCCGCGGCCAGTGACGCCTACGAGATCGCGGTGCTCGATGGCTGCCTGGTGGTGACCGGCGCCAGCCCGCGGGCGCTGCTCTACGGCGTGTACGAATTGCAGGATGTCCTCGCCGAGCACGGCGGCGTCCCCGCAGGCCTGCGCCGACAGGCCCGCCCGGCGCTGGCGCTGCGGCTGTTACACCCGCGTGTCCGCGGCGGCTTCGGATCGTACCGCCAGAGCGATATCGAGTTTCTGGCGCGTGCTGGGGGCAATGTGGCGCACCTGACGCATGATTGGATGGGCGAGAAGACCTTCTTCAGCTTCGTGCCTTGCCCCGAGTTTCCCCGGGCGGTCGACGCGCCAGCGCTTGAGGCGAACCGCCGCCACCTGCGGCAGTACCTGGATTGGTGTCGGCTCTATGGGCTGGACGCCGCGCTTTGGCTCTGCGAGTTGCCCTGCCAGGGCGGACCCTGGGTGCCGGAGGCGCGGCGGCAGGAGTTCCTCGGGCGCTTTCCGGCGGACTGCCTGGCGGACACGGGTACTTACGAGGGCAAGGGCCTCTGCCTGGCGCACCCGCTGGTGGAACAGGCGTACCGGGGCATGATCCGGCGCTTCTGTACCGACTTTCCCGAGGTCGCCATGCTGCTGGTGTTCACCCTCGATTCGAACGGCGAACTATGCGATCCGGCGACCTGCCCGCGGCATCAGGGCGTCAGCAAGCTCACGCAGTACAACCGCCTGCTGGCCCTGATGCTCGAGGAGGGCCGCGCGCTGCGGCCAGGGCTGCAAGTGTTCTCCGTGGGCTGGGGCTGGAAGTTCCGCGGCGAGCCGGACTTCCTGGCGCAGCAGGCCGGGCTGCCGGCCGGCGCCGGACTCGCATCGTTACCGGATGGCGAGGCGTGGTCTTTCGACCGTAAGCTCACGGATGCCCTGGTTGCCTCCCGCGCCGTCACCCGGGAACGCGGCCAGGCGTTCTTGGGCTACGACATCTTCTTCTGGGGTGATGATACCGTGTTCCCGCAAACTCAGCTCTATGACTTCCCGTTCGGCATTGCCCGCAAGTTGCAGCGCTGGCAGGCTCTTGGGGCCGATGGCATCTTCGATCAATGGGGGACCCAGGCGGAGTACGTGCAGTGCGATGCGGTGGCGCTTCGCGAGCGGCTGTTCCACCCGGAACCTGCGGACTCCGCAGGGCTCGAGGCCTGGGCCGAGTCGCTGGCGCGGCGGCGCTTTGGGCCCGCGGCAGCGGCGCCGGTGCTGGCAGCCTGGCAGGAGATCGAGCAGGCGCAGCAGATCCAGTCCGACCACGCCTACTACTGGCATCACCTGCGCCCGGGGTGGTCCGGTCCCGTGCTGAGCTGTCCCCTGACGCTCGAGGCGCTGCAAGGCGTCAACCTGAGCGGCGGCGAACCGCCGAAACCCTACGGCAAGACAGACTACGCGCCGCACCGCGACGATGTCTCCCGAGCGACGGCCCTTGGCCCGGCCCTCGCGCAGGCAGCAGAGCATTTCGGCAAGGCCGTGAAGCAGCTCGAGCAAGCCCTCCTGGTCATCCCGCCCGTCCCCCGCTCGTTACTCGATCATTGGTACACCCCCGAAGCGGGGGCCGCGGCGCGCCTGTCGCCCCGCGAACTGCTCGAGCAACAACTCATCGCCGTCCGCCTGCAGGAGCGCACCCAGCGCCGAATGAGCCGGTTCTTCACGGCCTTTGCTTGGGTCAAGACCTTGCCGCCATCAGGGGAGGCGGGATACGAGGCGGCGCGCGCCAAACTGCGGCTGCTACAGGCGGAGGACCAGCCCTAGACCGGTAGGGTCGGATCGCCCTACCGCGGGGAGAGGGCTCAGCCCTCGGCGGCCAGTTCGTCGGCGAGGGCTTCCAGGGCCGGGCGCATCTGGCGCAGGCAGGCGCGATAGGCCTCGACGCCGCCGCCGAAGGGATCCGGTACCTCGTGGTCGCTCTCGCCCACAAACGCCATCAGCATCACCGTCTTGAGCCGCAGCCGCGGCAAGAGTTCCACCAGGCGCTCGCGATGTTCGCAGGCCAGGGTCACTACCAATTCGGCGCCGAGGGCTAGTTTGGGCGTCAGGGCTTTGCTCTTCATGCGCAGCAACGGGATACCCGCCTCGGCCAGGGCCTGCCGAACCGGCGCGGGAACTGGCTCGCCTTCGCGCGCCGTCAGCCCGGCGGAGTCCACCACCACGTCGCGCAGCCCACGCTGCGCACACAAAACGGCGAACGCCGCCGCCGCCATGGCACTGCGGCCGGTGTTCACTTCACACACGAACAAGATCAGTCTGGACATGGTGGGTGGAGTTCTAGTCCCGACGGCCCCTGGGCAGTCGATTCAGGGTCAACCTTGGGTCTTCAGTTTGGCCGCAAAGAACTCGATGGTGGCCGTGAGGCCGGCGTCGAAGTCGCTGGCGGGGACGTACCCCGTGGCCCGCAAGCGGTCCACGGAAGCCAGCGAGTGCTTCACGTCGCCTGGCCGTTCGGGCAGGTGGCGAACCTCGCTGCGCGACCCGGTCAGACGGACGATCCGCCGGGCGAGATCGTTGATGGTGATGCGACCGCCGTAAGCAACATTGTAGACGCCCGTGTGCTCTCCCAGCGCGAAGTGGGCGTTCGCCGCGGCGATGTCCTTGACGTAGATAAAGTCCCGCGTCTGCTCGCCGTCACCGAAGATGGTGATGGGCTCGTGGCGCAGTGCCTTGGTGACGAAGATCGGCACCGCTGCCGCGTATTGGCTACGGGGATCCTGCCGCGGGCCGAAGACATTGAAGTAGCGCAGGCAGGCCGTCGGCAGTCTGCCCTCACGGGCGAACAGGGTGCAGTAGTACTCGTCGGTGAGCTTGGTGATGGCGTAGGGGCTCTTGGGCTCGGGCACCATACTCTCACGCTTGGGGACTTCCGGGTTGTCCCCGTAGATTGCCGCTGAGGTGCTCAGGCACAGCTTCCGCACCCCGGCCGCAGCCGCTTCCTCGAGCACGATCAGGGTGCCGATGACGTTGATTTCCTCGGCCTCGACCGGCTTCTGCATGGACTCCGGCACGCTGATCATGGCCGCCAGGTGGAAGACGTAGTCCACGCCCTGCAGCGCCGCGCGCACGGCGGCCCGGTCCAGGATGGACGCCTCGATGATCTCGGCGCTCAGGCCGACCAGGTTGTGCCGGTGCCCAGACCGCAGGTTATCCAGGACTCTGACCTCCGCCTGGCCCTGGAAGTGCTCGACGATATGGCTGCCGATGAAGCCGCAGCCGCCGGTGACCAAGATGCGCATGGGATTGCCCCCAATCAGCCGACAGACCAGCGCAGCTTGGAGCCAGCCTCCAGGTCGGCGTGGAGTTGGTCGAGGAACTCCAGCAGGATGCTCAGGCTGTACATGCAGGCCGGAACCACCCACGTCGGCTTGCCCAGCTCCACCGCCCGCATGCACTCCAGGAACTGCGCCCGCACCTCGGCGCAGGTCGCCGCGGCGCCGGTCTTGCTCTTGCTCTTGCGCAATTCGACCAGAAACGCGAACACGGTGGCAAGCCCTTCAATGCGCGCCGCTTCAGCGCGGAGGCTCTTGGCCGCGGCCTTCGGCGTTTCACCCAGCCCGGGAGTTGCCAACACCGCCGTCAGAGCCTCGGCTGCCTGATGCGCTAGGGCTGCCGCCTCACGCAGTTGGGTCGGGACCTTAGCGCTCTTCATATCCGCCAGCTTGTCCAATGCCTCCGCCGGGTAGGGCCGCGGCCAGGGCAGGTCCTTGTTGGCGTAGGTGTAGGTGTAGTGGTAGGTGTGCGCCAGAGCCGGGAATTCGGTGCTGGCCTTGACGATCGCCGCCGCCGCGCCGAGATAGGCCTCCCTGCCGACCCCAAAACACTCGGCCCAGCGGTCCTGCAACTCGTCTGCCGAACCGGCTTCCATACCGCTCCAGGCATACCCAGACAGCAGGGCTTCGTGATCCGTGTAACCGGGGTCATGCACCGCATACGAGACCGCGCCACTGGCGCCCTCAGCATGAGCCATGCTGAGCATGCGCTCGATGTTCGGACGGCGGTAGTCGTAGCGCATCCAGTTGAAGTAACAGGTCATCGGCGCCACCCAGCCATCCAGGCCAAGTTCAGCCCCGAGCTTGACGTGCGTCTGCGCATCCAAAGCCTCGTTGCTGTACCACCACCAGTGCAGAATCAGCCGGTTCTTCAGGCCCGCCTTGTCGAGTTGGCGGACGAAGGACTCGTCCAGTACCTTCATGTGCCGGGTCAACTGGTCATTCCACATGACCACGTGCTTGACGCCCTTGGCCGTGAGCATCGATACCAGCCAGAGGATGTAGTCGCGCAGGTTCTCTTCGTCCGTGTGCTTGGCGGAGACGCGGGACTGACACCACGGGCTGGCCACCTGCTGCGGGTCGGTAAGGCTCGGATGGTCCGGCCAGACTTCGTCCATCTGAATGTGGAAGTAGTCGATACCGGCCGGGAAGTAACGCTCGATGATGCTGCCGTAGAACCCCTCGATGAAGCGCCGCGTCGCCGGGTCGGCAATCGAGTAGCCCACCCCGCGCGCGGCGCCATTCTTCTCCTTCGCCGAAACCGCCGGCAACAACCGCGGAATCAACGTGTTGTGTCCCAGACTGTTGACAAAGGGCATGACGGTGACGCCCTTCTCGCGCCCGTAGTTCACCACTTCGGCGAGGAAGTCCTCCTCGAACATGGGCGACAGATAGGTCTGGTCATTCCAGCGCGAGAAGTCGGGCGAGTACCAGCGCAGGTGGTGCTCTTTGCGGAGCTCCTCATGTCCGGGTATCGGCACTTGGAGGAACTCTGTAAGGCTGCCCTCGAAGCGGCAATTGCCCCAGCAGCCGTACAGGCCGATGCCCAGGCGGTTCAGCTTCAGGGCGCTGAGGCGGTCGATGAGCAGGCACCAGTCGGCCAGCTTCATGCGGTCCGGGCCCCACTTATCCTCGACGAAAATGCCCCGGCTGGTCAGCATCGGCCAGTCGCGAATCGTCATGTTCGGCGGCACGTAGCCGGCGGCGAAAGCCTTGTAGATGGCGCCCAGCGTCTGGGTGGCCCAGAGTGCGCCAAGCTGGCTCGGCGTGCGCAGCGTCACCACGCTGTCGCGCAGCTCCAACTGGTAATATTCCTCGCGGGCCGCCTCGGGCACGTCCGTGAGATCGAAGGCGGACTCGTCTTCGACGATGGCCTCGATCACGTACTTCTTCTTGTTGGCCACGACGCGCACGCCGGCCTCTGCCAAGACTCCTCGCATGGCCTTGCGCTGCAAGGGCAAGACGTTATTCGTCACCAGGCGCACATCCGGTGAAAGCTCGGTGTTGCCGCCGGTCAAGGTGACGTCTTTGGGTTCTGGAAAAACCCCGGGGATGGCCGTTCTGCCTGCGAAGGCCGACATGTGTGACAACCTCCTGGGACTCCGCGGCGGCACCTTCAGCCGACCGCCGGGAGACCGGCATCGCCGTACGGGCTGGCACCGCCGAGAGCGGCTTTGGGACCGCCAGCACAAGAAGCGCTTAAGATAGTGCCAAAGTGCCAACCTATCAAGGGCTTAACGAAACAATCGCCGGACGGTGTCGTAGGCGCTCTTCCAGGCTGCGCCTTGCTCCGGGAGGCAGGTCTGGGTCGCGGCCGAGCGGCGCACCGCGGCGCGGGCGTCAGCCAGGGATTTCAGCGCTCCGGTGGCGATGGCCTGGGCGGCGATATTGCCCAGCGCCGTGGCTTCCACCGGCCCCGTGATCACCGGCCGCTGGATGGCGTTGGCGGTGAACTGGTTCAGCACGGCATCCTGGCTGCCGCCCCCCACCAGGTGCAGCACCTCCACCGGTCGACCGGTGAGTTGCTCGATCTCGTCGAGGGTGCGGCGGTAGCGCAGTGCCAGCGACTCGAGAGCGCAGCGCACGATCTGGCCGGGGGTCTCCGGCACGGGCTGGCCCGAGTCACGGCAGAATGCGGCGATGCGTTCTGGCATGTTGCCGGGAGCCAGAAAGACGTCCGCGTTGGGATCGATCAGCGAGCGGAATGGCTCGGCGGCCGCCGCCATCCGACCCATCTCCTCAAACGACAGCTCCAGGC
Organism: uncultured Victivallales bacterium; assembly: GCA_903933565.1. Taxonomy (GTDB): domain Bacteria; phylum Verrucomicrobiota; class Lentisphaeria; order Oligosphaerales; family JAFGRS01; genus CAILUI01. The sequence goes on from CAIZKT010000256.1 coordinate 9,363, forward strand.
GCTGACGTTGCCACTCGTGGCGGCACTCTTGAATCAGCCACAGCCCCATAATGTTCTTCAGGAAGCGGATCCGGCCGGCGAGACCACCCTCATTGGTGTAATTGGCCGCCAGGGCCGCTGGCGTAATCTGCGGCGCCGACAACTCGACCCCCAGCAGACTCCAGGTGCCGCTGCTGAGGTAGGCCCAGGAACGGTCCTCCTGGGCCGGCACCGCCGCCACCGCCGAGGCCGTGTCGTGACTGCCCACCAGGATGACCGGCAGCGGTTTGCAGTTGAGTTCCGCGCAGATGGATGGCCGCAGCAGACCCGCCGACGTACAGGGCGCGGCGACCCGCGGAAACAGGCTGCGAGGCAGGCCCAGGGCGTCGATGATGTCCCAGGCCCAGTCCCCGGCGTGCGGGTCATAGGCCTGCGAGGTCGTCGCAATGGTGTACTCGGCAGAGACGTTCCCCGACAGCAGATAGGTCAAGGCGTTCGGCATGAACAACAGCGTCTTGCCGCTCACCAGCAGCGGGTCGCCGTCGCGCACCATGGCCGCCAGCTGGAAGATGGTGTTCAGATTCATGAACTGGATGCCGGTGCGTTCGTAGAAGCGTTCGCGCGGCACGCGCGCGAAGGCCCAGGGCAGAATGTCCGCCGTGCGCGGGTCACGGTAATGTCGCGGGAAACCGGCAAACTTGCCCTTGGCATCCAGCAGGGCGAAATCGACGCCCCAGGTATCCACGGCCACGCCGGCGAGTTCCACGCCCGTCTCGAGCGCCTTCGCCAGTCCGCGCTTGAGTTCGGCGAAGAGCCCCAGGAGGTTCCAGTAGAGCCCGCCGTCGACGTCGACGGCGCCGTTCTCGAAGCGGTGTACTTCCTGCAGGCTGATCTTCCCGTCCGCCACCGTGCCGAGCATGGCCCTGCCGCTGGAGGCACCCAGATCAAAGGCGAGGTAGTGCTTCATCATGCGTCTCCCATTCCGTAGCGCCCTCACGGCCAGGCCCGGGGTACCGCCGCCGAGGTCTCCTCACAACGTGCGGCGCCGGGGTTACCACGAATCGTGTGGTGTAGTGGGTAACATGCCGCCCCGCCGGCGTTTCGCCAGCCAAAAAGCCGACCGCCGCTCCCCCCGGCCGCTGCCACCCCGCGGCCGTCCAGTTCGTCCAGTTCGTCGAGTCTCGCTCAGGATACAGGCGCCAGACTGACATCAATGGCCGGCAGTTGCGGCTCGCGCGACGCGGTGACGTCCACGAAGAACTGCCGGAAGCGACGCGTACCGGGAGTCCAGTCCAGCACGCTGAAGCATCCCCCCAGCGTGAGCGAGCCGGCGCATACTTCGCCACGGCCAGTGGCATCCCAGCGCGCAAAAGGGGCGTGGACGTGACCGCTGAGCACAAGGTCCAGGCGGCCCTCTTGCAGGTGCTGCCAGACCACCTCGGCGCCCTCGAGACGCCGCCGCCTTCCCAGCGCTTTGCCGGTGGCCCCGCGCAGAGGGAAATGGCAGATCACGACGCGACACTCGCCGTCCTCCCGCGGCAGTGCCAGGCGGTGCGCCAGCCAGTCCAGCGTCGCGGCCGTCAAGGCCCCGGAGGAAAGCAGGCAGGACACCGGACGGGCGCCGTCCAGCAGCAGAAACCTGAGACCCGACACCTGCCACTCCAGCGGCAGAGCGTCCAACTCCCAACGCCCGCCGTTCAGACTGCGAAACGTGCGCGCCAAGGCGGCGCGGCAGTCCGCCGCGCCGACATAGGCGTCATGGTTGCCGGGCAGAAAGAGGAAGCGTTGACCGCCGTCGACGCAGAGGGGCCGCATCAGGGCGGCGGCCGCCTCGAGTTCCTCAGGGGAGCCGATGCAGGTGAGGTCACCGGTGCAGACGACCAATTCGGGTTTGAGGCGCCCGATGTCGTCGCAGGCTCGTTGGAAGTACTCCGGATGGAACTGGCGGGACCGGCGCAACAGGAAATTGGCGGCGCCCAGCACTCGCTTATCGAACAGAGCGCGGGGCGACCTCGGCAGCCGCCCCACATGGATATCAGACAGATGCACGATGCGCATAGAGGCCGTTCGTGTTGGGCGGCAAGCCCAGACCGCTGCAGACCGCGCGACTCACGGCCCGCCGACGAGGCCGCGCAACTCGTCTTTCATCTGCTCGGCTTCTTCCGGGTACAGGCGCTGCAGATAGTCCACCGCGGCCAAGGCCCGCCGCTTGTCATTCTGCTGCACCAACTGCTTGATCTGTTCCACCAGTCGGTCGACCTCAACTTTGCGCAACTCCGGCTCGATGGCACTCAGTTCGGCCAGGACGGGACTGGCCTCGGGCCGACCACTGGCTTCCAGGCGCTTACGCGCTTCGGCGGGGAACTCCTCCCGGGCCACCAGGTAGGCTCCAAACAGCAGCTTGCGCTCAGCCTCATCGCCGCGGATCAGCTCCCACTTCTTTTCGGTCAGCTTATCCAACTGCACGGGCGAAAGCTCCGCAAACGGAATCTCCAGCGTCTCCATGGTCTCCTCTCGTTCGCCCTTGGTATAGACGACGCGCCGGACCTGCAGTTCAACATCCTTAAAGCCAATGCGGCTGACGCGCCAGTCGGCCTTCGGCTGGGCCGGGATGGGCAGGGACAGGCCGGCGAGCTGGTCCTTGCTGTTCACGATGGACTCCATGAGCTTCTTAGCCAAGGCGACGATGTTCTGCCGGGTTTCAGCCCAGCGTTTCAGCTCCTCGTCGCGGCTTGAGGCCAAGGGCACCAAGAGACGGTTGGCCTCGTCGAACTGGTGCTTACGGCAGAACTCGGCGGCCTGCGGCCGGACTTCACCCTTCTGCCGCACCAGCGCCGCATCACGCTCGCTCTTCTGCTCTGCCAAGCGCTTCGTCTCGGCCTCCTTCAGCTTACGCTCGGCTTCAGCCTCCGCTTCCTGCTTGGCTTTTTCCGCCGCGGCGGTCGCCTGCGTCTTGGCTGCCGCGCTGGCCTGTTCCCACTGTGTACGCTCAGCCTCGTACACGGGCAGCCGCGCCTTTTCGAGGTCCGCTTCCACGTAGGGAGCGGCCAGGGTGGAAAGGGCTTCGGCCTCCCCATGGTCGTACCCGAACTGAGCCACGGCGGCCGCCAGGCGGACGCGGACATCCGCTTCGGCTCGGCCCTGGGCCATCTCGCCGCGAATGGCACTCAGGGTGGCGAGCACATCGCCACCTGCCGCCGGGGTCACCGTGGGTGTCTCACCCGAGCCGCCCCCCGGCGTGGCGCTGGCCGTAGTGCCACCGCGACGGAGGTACAGGGCCAGGGCGCCGCCTAAGACGACCAGCAGCACCACCACGGCAGCCACGATGATCCGGGTTCTTCCCGACTTGCGCTCCGGCTCCACGGTCTCGCCGGCGCTAACCTCGGCCTCGCCCTCCGGCGGCACGACCATCCCCAGTTCGGCCGCTACCGCCGTCCCCAGTTCGGCCGCTACCGCCGTCCCCAGTTCGGCCTGCAGCGGCGCCGGCAGCGTCTTGTTGACCGAGAATCGACGCTTTCCCGGGCCCATGTCCGCGCGGGCCGGCGTGCCTGTCGGCGGCGGCGAGCCTGGCACGCCCGCGACCGCCGGCTTCAGGGTGCCAACCCCAGCGCCAATAGCCGCGGATTCATCGCCATAGAGTTCGATGGGCTCCTGGCTGGCCGGGTCTGGCACGTACGCTGGCTCCCCGCCATGGCGTACGGCTTCGAGGTCCGTCAACAACGTCGCCGCATCGGGGTAACGGTGCTGCGCCCGCTTTGCCAGCATGACCTCGACCACCCGGGAAAAAGCGGCGGGCACGTCGGGACAGATGACATGCAGCGCTAGCAGCGGCTCCGTCAGGTGCTTCTGCGCGATATCGGCGGCACTCGGCCCTTCGAAGGGAAAGCGCCCGCTGAGCGTATGGTAGAGCGTGGCTCCGAGGCTGTAGATGTCGCTGCGGTTATCGCCATGGCTGCCCAGCAGGTGTTCGGGGGCGATGTATTGCGGCGTCCCGTACAACTCCTGGGTCCCGTCACTCGCGGTATCCGTCAGCTTGCGCGCCAGGCCGAGGTCCGCCAGTTTGACCGCGCCATCGGCCGTGAGGATGATATTGTCCGGTTTGATGTCCCGGTGCATGAGGCCCTGACTGCGCCAGGCGAAGTCGAGCGCCCCGGCGATCTGCATGGCGATGTTCAGGGCGCGGTCGGCCACCAGGCGTCCGCCGTGCAGGAGAACCTGCTTCAACGTGCTGCCCTGGACGTACTCCATGGCGAAATAGAACAGACCAGCGTCCTCCCCCACCGCATAGGCCTGCACGATGTTGGGATGGTTGATGGCTGCCGCCGCCCGCGCCTCCCGCACGAAGTCCTTGATGTACACCTCATCCGACCCATAGCGGTCATGCAGAATCTTCAGGGCCGTGGGTCGGTCCAGCGAAATCTGGTGGGCCAGGTACACCGTCCCCATGCCGCCCTCGCCGAGACGCTCGTGGATAATGAAATCGCCGATGATGGCGCCGGACGCCAAGCGGCCGTCGGGGATGGCTACCGCCGTGCCACAATGGCCACAGGCTACGGCCTCGCCGGGCTTGCCGTCATCGATCGCCAAAATGCCGCGGCAGTGGCTGCACTGAAAACGCACGGCCGGTACCCCTTTTTGCAGAAGCCCAATGACATACCCTGTGGTCGCTATTATAGTAGCGGGTGCGCGGGTTCAAGGCAACCAGCATTCGGCTTTTTGCCCACCACAACCCCCAGGAACAGCAGAAGCGAAGAGGGCAGGCAGCATGATCGTCACCACCGCGGATCTCTTCAAGGTCGCTTACGGTAAGTTTGCCGTCGGCGCCTACAACATCAACAACCTGGAACAGTGCATGGGCCTGTTCCGCGGCAACCTGGACAGTCAGGCCCCTTTCATCATCCAGATCAGCAAGGGCGCCCGCAGTTACACCCATAAGCTCATGCTCGAGGGCCTCATTCGCAGTGCTGAGGAGGTCTTTCCGGCCGCGGTCTTCGCGGTGCATCTTGATCATGGTGACGAGGCCACCTGTATCGACTGTATCAACGGTGGTTTCTACAGCTCGGTGATGATCGATGCCAGCCATGAGTCCTTTGACAAGAATATCGAGGCCACCGCCAGGATCGTGGCGGCGGCGCATGCCAAGGGCATCAGTGTCGAGGCCGAGTTGGGCACCCTGGGCGGGGTTGAAGAGGACATCAAGGTCGACGAAGGCAACGCCAATCTGACCAATCCTGAACAGGCCCGTGAGTTCGTCACCCGCAGCGGTTGCGACGCCCTGGCCTGCGCCATCGGCACCAGTCATGGCGCCTTCAAGTTCAAGGGCAAGCAGGGCCTGCATTTCGACGTGCTGGAGGAAATCCAAAGACGCCTGCCCGGTTACCCCCTGGTCATGCACGGCAGCAGCAGTGTGCCGAAGGAGGAAGTTGACCGCATCAACGCCGCCGGCGGCAAGCTCAAGGACACCAAGGGCGTCGATCCTACCGAGTTCAAGCGAGCGGCTGGCCTGGGCGTGACCAAGGTCAACATCGATACCGACGGGCGCCTGGTGTGGACCCGCGTCCACCGCGAGTGCTTCCGTGACGACCCGGCCAACTTCGACCTGCGCCCCCCGGGCAAGGTCTTCATGGCTGCGTATGCCACCTTCATCGCCGCCAAGAACGTCTACCTGGGCAGCGCCGGGACCCTGCCGACGGTCAAGAAGGCCCTGGGCCTGGCGGGCTGAGTGACCGGCCCCGCGGTGGCTGAGACGCCTGGCCCTGGGCGCCAGGCGCCAGCCAAAGCGGGGTTGCCTCCTCTTGCGGCGGGGTTGCCGTCGCGGTTGCAGATCGCGACCCGCAGCGGGCCGCGAGGCGGCCTCTGCGGCGGGCGCGAAACCGGCTGACCCCCGCGGCGGGCGCGAAACCGGCTGACCCCCGCGGCGGGCTCGACTACGTGTCTCGTCGCAGCCTGGAAGTCTCTTTGCGGTATGTCCGGCCACAGCCGCAGGCTAACCTGAACCCGGAAGGCGCATGGGAGTTCAGAGCTCACGCTTCGGCGTGCCCGCAGGGCGGTCCTCTCTGGGGATAGGGTGGACCGTCGCGGTGCATCTGACGCATCCGCAGGTTCCGGCGTGGTGTTTTACCGAGCGTCAGGCCCAGCGGCTGGCGCTGGCTCTTCCCGGGATGAGTTGCCGCATCTGCGCCGACCGCGCGGCCTTCTGCGCGGCCTTGCCTGAGGCCCGGGCCGCTTTCGTTTGGTCCTTCTGCCAGGAAGAGTTTGCCCTTGCTCCCGACCTGCGCCTGCTAGCCACTCCCGCTGCCGGCCGCGACTACTTCCGGGTGACCCCGCCGCCGCACGTCCAGGTCTTCCATGGACGGTTCCACGGCTACATCATGGGGGAGACGGCGGTGGGCATGATCCTGGCCATGACGCGAGGCCTGCTGCCTGCCGTTACCACCTATCGCGCCGACCCCTGGCCCCGGGCCCAACTGGCGCAGTGTGTGCGGCCGCTGTGCGGCTCGCACGTGGTCATCCTCGGTTTCGGCCACATCGGTCGGCGCATCGGCCAGTTGCTCAAGCCCTTTGGGGTCCGTCTCACCGGCGTGCGGCGCCACCCAGCGCCCGAGGACTTGGCTGACGGTTTCGAGGCACGGGACCGTGTCGTCCCCCTGGCCCGCCTCGACGAGGTGCTCCCGGAGGCTGACCATCTGGTGCTGGTACTGCCCGGCGGCAGCGCCACGGACAACCTGATGGACGCTTCCCGGTTGAGCTTGCTGCCGCCTCACGCCACGTTGATCAACCTGGGCCGCGGCAATGCCCTTGACGAGCAGGCGCTGTCCATCGCCTTGCGCTCCGGCCGCCTGGCCGGGGCTTGTCTGGATGTACTCCGCACCGAACCCCTGCCTGATGCTTCGCCCCTGCGCACCTGCCCGAACCTCTGGCTGTTCCCGCACGCCGCCGCCATCAGCCCGACCTACCTTGATCTCTTCGTCGATGACTTCGTCGCGCAATTTCAGGCGTGGTCACGGCAGACCGGATCCCCTGGAGACGTCAACGAAAAACCCCCGGACGCCTGAGTGCAGGAGTCCGGGGGCTGTTGGTCACGGGGCCCGGCTACCTTGGCCGACTGCGCGGGCCTCAGTTCATCACTTGGCGAGGAGCTTCTTCAGGAGGTCAACTGCCGAGGCCGCGTCGGGAGCATAGCCGTCGGCACCGATCTCGTCCGAGAAGTTCTGGGTCAGGGGCGCGCCGCCGACCATGATCTTGACCTTACCGCGCAGGCCGGCTTCCTTGAAGGCGTCGATGGTGGCCTTCATGTTCGTCATCGTGGTGGTGAGCAGGGCGCTCATGGCGATCGCATCCGCCTTGTGTTCCTGCACTCCCTTGACGAACTTCTCCGGGTCGCAGTTGACGCCAAGGTCGACGACTTCGTAGCCTGAGCCTTCGAGCATCATGCACACCAGGTTCTTGCCGATGTCGTGCAGGTCGCCCTTCACGGTGGCACAGCAGACCACGCCACGGGACTTGACCCCGGCCGCCTTCAGCAGCGGCTTCACCAAGGCCATTCCGGCGTTCATGGCACGCGCGGCAATGAGGACCTCGGGGATGTAGACCTCATTGCGTTTGAAGCGCTCGCCGATCACGCTCATGCCAGCCACCAGGCCGTCATTCAGAATCTTCTCTGCCGTCAGCCCGCTATCGATGGCCTTCTGCGTCAGTTCCTTGACGACCGGGGCCTGGCCCTTAATCAAGGCTTCCGACAGTTGCTCGAGGATTGCCGCTGCCATGTCACTTCCTCCACGTTTTTCCGCACAGCACTCAGGCCTTCCCGAATCCTGCCTTTGCCTGGGCAATCAGGACAGGTAGGCGCACAACGTTACGGCAATATAACCGTCTTCGCAACCCGTCAAGTCAAAAAAGGCGCAACCGCAGGCTGCCGTGCCCGCAGAATATCAGCGCGGCCGGGGGCTACTGGCGCGGCGACAGCGGCCGGGGTACACTATGCCGTCTGGCCTCCAGCGCTTGACGGCCAGGTTCAGACACCAGGAGAGACGCCCATGACGTTGACCTTCGGCTGTAACACGCTCTACCCTCGCGGGAGGTTGCCCGGCGCGGTCGAGGTTTTCGATCTCGGCGCCCACCGCGAAGCTTTGCGCAACATCCGTGATGCCGGCCTTGACGGCTGCGAATTCTCGCATTTCCAGCACCTGACGCCCGTCGACCAGGAGAAGTTGCGCGAAGTCTGTTCCTGCCTGGGGCTGACCCCTTGGTCGGCGCACTCGTGGCAAGTGCTGCCGGCCGACCCGGAGCAGGTTGACGGCGCGCTTCCGGCGCTGAAGACCAGCATCGAAGGGGCCGCCCGGTTGGGCGTCCGCGTGCTGGTCGTGCATGCGGCTGGCTGCGCCCCGGAGCGCTATCCGCAGCGCGCCGCGGCGCTGGCTCGTTCCCTGGGCTTGTTGTCCCCCCAGGCGCAGTCCGTCGGCCTCACCGTGGCCGTCGAGAACTGTGCCGACCGCCGGGACCTGGAGTTCCTGGCCGAGACGCTGGCGGGGCTTGACCTGCCCGCGGTCGGTTTCAACATCGATACGGGTCATGCCGTCTTGGGCGGGATGAAGCCGGCCGAGGCCATCGGGATCATGGGCAAGCGCCTGGCCACCACGCATCTGCAAGACAACTTCGGCCAGCGCGACGACCACCTGCCACCCGGGCGTGGCACCATCGCCTGGGAGGCGGTCCGCGACGCTCTGCGCCAGGTGGGTTACGGCGGCATGCTGATGGTGGAGATCTCCGACTGCCCACCTGGCCGCGAACCCGAGCCGGTCAAGGACACGCGGGCGGCGGCGGACTACCTCAAGACCCTGTTCGGCGTGCCGCTCAAGCAAGCGTCGGCCTGAGAGTCTGGTCGTGCTTCTGGACCGCCCGCGACCTCCCGGGCAGTGGCAGGGCGGTTTCATTCTCCCGCGCCAGCGCTTGCGGTTCGGGGTCCCGCCTTCATGAGGCGGTCTTAGGGTGGGTGGATTCCGGCTTCCGCCCTGCGGGCGGCCCAGCCTGTGGCTGGAAAGCCGGGACACCGAACCGGGCCGACCTCGCCAGCGGCCATCCAAGACACGCCCGCCGATCTCGAAACAGCCCTGGGGCAGTGGTCGCGGAACGCGGCCGCTTCATTCACTTCAACTGCCTGCGGCGGAGCGGGTTTCAAACACCTGACGGAAGCGCCCGATGCGCTCACGTAGCCAGGCCCAGTCGCGCTGCTGGAGGCGCTCCCGCTCAAACAGCGGTTCGCCGATGCCAAAGCCGTCCGCCCCGGCCTCCAGGAACGCCTCGATATTCTGCAGGCCAATGCCGCCCGTGGGCAGTAGCGGAATGTGTCCCAACGGCGCCTTGATGGCCTTGACGTAGGCCGGCCCCAGGGCCCCGGCCGGAAAGAGCTTGACCAGGGTTGCACCGGCCCGCCACGCCGCCAGCACTTCGGTCGGGGTCAGGGCTCCCGGAAACAGCGCCACGCCGGCGGCACGCCCCACGGACATCATGCCGGCATCGAGCCCGGGGCTGACCAGAAACTGCGCCCCAGCGGCCAAGGCCTGCCGCGCGTCTTCGGCATCCAGCACCGTCCCGGCGCCCACCGCCAGTGCCGTCCCGAGGGCCTGCCGCAGGTTACGGATCTGCTCCAGCGCCCCGGGGCTATTCAGGGTCACCTCGATGGCCGCCAGGCCGGCGGCGGCGGCCACCTGGCCGATCTCGGCGGTCAGTTCCGGCTCAAACCCCCGCAGAATGCCGACCACCGGAAAAGCGGCAAAACGCTCCGACAGAATGGGCTGAGCCGCAGGCTGCATAGGGTCCCGCCTTCCTCTTCATGGTCTCGCTGGCATGAGACACGACCGCGATCTTCGTTCAGGGCTCACGCGAAGCCCGCGCCGTCAGCAGCGTCTGGTGACCCACGGCCGAACACGCCGCCGCCACCGCGGGTGGGACCACGCTCAGCGTACAGCCCAGGTCGAGGCTCTGAATCACGGCGGCGTAAAGAGCGCTGGTCCGCTCCCCGGCGCTGAGCAGCAGGGGCGGCGTGCCCGCCTGCGGGAAGCCGGCGAACTCTGCCCCGATCAGGATGCCGTTCAGGAAGGCATCCGCCGCCGCCGGGGCCAGGCCGTGCAGCAAGGCCGCCGTCCGCACCCGAAACAGCGCCGCCGCCAGCCCCAGGTCGCGTCCCACCGCGACCCCGGCCCGGAGGGCGTCCACGTCCAGGGACGGCGCGGCGCCCGCGGCCGGGGGCAGGCTGTGGCGTAGTACGCTGTACTGTCGCAACAAGGCGTAGAGTTCGCCGGTCATGAAGGTGCGAAAGCCGCAGACCTGCCCGTCGTGCAGGCGGACGTGCTTGCAGTGTGTGCCCGGCAGGATCACCGTGCCCCGGCCGACCGGGAACGCGGCTCGCCAGCCCTCCCAGCCCGCCAGCCCCAGCAGTTCGCACTCCTCGCCGCGCAGCACATCCTCGCCGTCGCTGAGGCCCGAGACCAGGAGGACCTCTCGCCCCCCAGGCAGGCGCGCCACGGCCGTGGTCAGGCCGCTGCCATCCAGAGGCAAGGGCGTGTGGGCGTAGGGCAGCTCGATCCAGCCGTGAGCGCTGGTGACCATACCCGAGGCCACCACCGGGCAGGTCGCCCAGGCGCCATCGGGGTCCAGCGCGGCGATTTCAGCGTCCAGGCAGCGCGCGAACTCCGCCGCCCGCAGCGCTGCGGAGGCTCCGGGGGGCAGCAGGGTCGAACTACCGGCCGCGGAGCGCCGTTCGCCGACGATGCGGCCCGTCTTCCCGTCCACCAGACGCAGTCGGAACGAACTGCTGCCCCAATCGCAACTGATGAAGAGCATCGCCATCTCCCCTATCCGCGGTCCGCCACCGCCAGGTCGACTCTGGCCCGCTTGAAGCGCGCGCGCATCGCCTCCATCCAGACGTAGAAGACGGGGGTGACGTAGAGGGTCAGGAGCTGCGAGAAGAGCAAGCCGCCGACCACTGCCAGCCCCAACGGCCGACGCGCCTCGGCGCCGGCACCATAGCCCAGCGCGATGGGCAGCCCGGCCATGAGCGCGGCGGTCGTGGTCATCATGATCGGCCGGAAACGCACCAGGCAGGCCGACACCATGGCATCCTGTGGCGTCATCCCCTCGTCGCGCTGCGCCGCGATGGCGAAGTCAATCATCATAATGCCGTTCTTCTTGACGATCCCGACCAGCATGATGATGCCGACGAAGGCGTAGAGGGAGAGTTCGAC
>CAIZKT010000257.1:0-7004 GCA_903933565.1 uncultured Victivallales bacterium
CTACCTGTGACGGTCGGTTGAGCCAAGTGGATACCCCCCTTAATGTCATTCGGTGCCGTTCCCACAGTACTTACTTCTTACCAATAGGTTACGGCATGAAAATACGGCTTGTGACGTCGGTGCCGTTCCCACAGAAGATAATGGTTATCAGCATATTGCGTGATACACTAGACGAATAATTACACCTTGGCGGCTGTTTTCCATGCCGAAAATCTGGCCTTACGAACATACGCCCCCCCACGTTTCCTGCTGCTCCTCCTTGGGTGCCTGCGGCAGCGGCACAAAGTATGAGATTGGAAGACCAGACCTCGCCTTATGTTGCGCGCAACATAGCCAGAGGCCTGGAAGACCTACCAGCAGTTTCGGGCCATCAAGAACGCGGCTAAGGTGTTGCAGAAGCGACTCAGGCAGCAGCTAATGCCTTTGGGGCAATGCCTTCTGTGGGAACGGCACCGGTAAGGCACCGGTAAACGGCACCGGTAAAAACGTTCCGGGCGCAGGCCTCTCGCGGCGCGGGTACGTAGGCGAGGCTTTCGGCGGCAACAAGGTGGGGCGCTAAAGCGGCTGACCCGCCGCGGCGGGCTCTACCACGTACGCATCGTGGCGCAGGCTGTAAGTCTCATTCCGGTATGTCTGGCGCCAGCCTGGGGCTCTGCTTGAGCCCGCGCCGACGGCGGCCTTGGTCAGGCGTTCAGCCAGCCGCTCATCACCGGGCAAGCGACGCAGTTCGACAGGCTGGCATCCTGTCCAGTCGGCGTGGCTCTACAGCGCTGCGTGGCGCTGCTGAACAGCCAGCAGAAATGGCCGCCGCCGAACTCGCGGGCACTGCAGGCGTCGCGGGCTTCGGGGGGGCAGCCGCGGGTGACCCAGCAGGGCGGCTGCGGCGGGCTGCCGTTGCGGCGTTGCAGATAGAGCAAGAGGAGCGCCAGTTTCTGCACGTCAAGGGGCGTATGGCGCCAGCCCTGTTCGTAGCTCTGCACCGCGCGCACCGAAACCCCGAGCAGAACTGCCAGGTCACTCTGGCTCTTGCTCAGAGCTTCGCGTACACTGCGTAGACTGGTGATGTCCACTGCGGCCATAGGGTCCGTCCGGTCAGGTTCCTGCATTTGTAGACGGGTGGTACTTTAACCCCAGTCGTGCCTACTTGCGCGGCTCAGAAGGCCCGAGAAAACGCCTGCGGCGCTGGTTGTGGCCTGCTGCCGCGGGCGTCGCCAGGCACGATTCCGCTACCGATTCCGACCCTGAGGCCGATTTCTGCACCGCTTCTCAGCAGATGCGTGGCAGTTGAATGCCCTCGGGAACCGACACCACGCGGCTGCCGCCGAAGCCGGTTTGCAGGTAGACGCGCTCCTTGGCGTCCGCCACGACTTCGCCGATGATCGCGCTGTTGGCGCCAAGCCCATGGGACCGCATGGCGGCGAGCACGGTTGGGGCGGTGGCGGGGGCGGCGATACACACCAGTTTGCCCTCGTTGGCAAGGTAGAGTGGGTCGAAGCCGACGATCTCGCACAGGCCCCGCACCTGTGGCGATACAGGCAGCCGCTCTTCGTCGAGCCTGACGCTGCAGCCGCTGCCGCGCGCTAGTTCATTGAGGACCGTCCCGACGCCGCCGCGCGTCGCATCGCGCATCACCCGCACGCCGCTGCCGCCGACGGCCAGCATGGCGGCCACCAGGCCGTTGAGCGGGGCGCAGTCGCTGCGTAGGGTCTCGTCGCGCCCGAGCTTCTCGCGCGCCTGGAAGATGGCCGCTTCGTGGTCTCCGAGGGTGCCACTGACCAGGACGCAGTCCCCCGGGCGCGGCGGCGTGGGGCGGAAGTCGCCGATGGGGACACCGATGCCGGCGGTGTTGATGAAGAGCCCGTCGGCGCTGCCGCGCTCGACGACCTTGGTATCGCCGCAGACCACTGCGACGCCGGCCGCCTTGGCGGTTGCGGCCAGGGAATCGAGGAGTCGTTCCAGGCGCGCGATCTCGAAATTCTCCTCGATGATCAGAGCGCAGCTCAGCCAGAGCGGGCGGCCGCCGGAGACCGCCAGGTCGTTGACCGTGCCGCAGACCGCCAGTTTGCCGATGTCGCCCCCAGGGAATTCGAGCGGACTGATGACGAAGGAGTCGGTGGTGAAGAGCAGCCTGGTGCCACCGGTTTCCAGGGCCGCCGCATCGCCCATTTCGGCCAGGGCGGCGTGGGTGAAACGCGGCAGCATCAGGCTCTCGATCAGGTCGCGGGTTCGGCGTCCCCCGCTGCCGTGGGCCAGGGTGATCAGATCATTCACCGGGAGTTCCTCGCAGGTAACGGTAGTGTGCCGCGCAGCAGCCTTCGCTGGACACCATGCAGGCGCCGACCGGCTCGGCCGGAGTGCAGGCGCGTCCGAACAGGGCGCAGTCCTCGGGCTGTTTGAGCCCCTGTAGAATCTCGCCGCAGAGGCAGCCTTTCTTGCCGACGGTAGGTTCGGTGATGTACTCGATCCCCCGTTCGGCGTCGTGCGCGGCATACGCCTCACGCAGGCGCAGCCCGCTGCCGGGGATCATCCCAATCCCACGCCAGACGGCATCGACGGGCTCGAAGATCTCCGCGACCAGGCGCCGCGCCGACAGATTGCCGTCGGGACGAACCAGGCGCGTGTACGAGTTCTCTACCCTGGGCTCGCGGCGCTGTAACTGTTGCAGCAGTAGGCGAATGCCTTCGAGCACATCCAGGGGCTCGAAACCCGCCACCACGCAGGCCGTCCCAAACTCTCTGGCCAGGAAGCCGTAGGGTTGCGGCCCGATGATGGCGCTGACGTTTCCCGGCAGCAGGAAGCCGTCCACGCGCCGGCGACCGGCGACCAGGGCGCGCAGCGGCGGCGGCATGACCTTGTGACCGCAGAGCACGAAGAAGTTGCGGAGCCCCAGGGTGGCGGCGTCCCGCACGGCCAGGGCCACTCCGGGAGCCGTCGTCTCGAAACCAATCCCCAGAAACACCACCCGGCGCTCTGGATGAGCCCGGGCCAGCTCTACCGCCTGCACCGCCGAAAACACGACTTCGATGGCGGCGCCCGCCGCCCGCTCCTTCTCCAGCGCAGACGAGCTTCCCGGGACGCGCAGGAGGTCGCCGAAGGTGGTCAGAGTAACGTCGGGGAGCCGGGCCAGGGCCACCGCCTGGTCGATGTAGTGGCCCTCCGTAACACAGACCGGGCAGCCGGGTCCGGAGAGCAGTCGCACGTTCTCCGGCAGCACCTCGCGCAGGCCATAGCGGCAGATGGCCATCGTATGGCTGCCGCAAACTTCCATGAGGGTGACCGGCGGCAAGGCCGCGGCCGCCGCGCGGATTGCGGCCAGCAGCCCGCGGGCCAGGGCCTGGTCGCGGAATTCAGTCTGGTACTTCATTCATCTGCCTCAGGAGTCGGAGGGTTTCGCGGGCTTCCGCCTCGTCGATCTTGGCGATGGCAATCCCGGTGTGGACCATGACGTAGTCGCCCACCTTGACGTCGTCCACCAGGTCGAGGCGCACGTCATACTGCCCGCCCGAGTAAGCGACCACGCCACGGTTGGCGGTGATCGACTCAACCAGCATGGGTACGGCTAGGCACATGAGGATCCCCTGGGTCTGCGGTTGTCATGGGTCATGGGTCATTCCGTCAAGACACTGGCCAGTGCCACCTGTCCCAGGCTCAGGCCACCATCGCCCGGCGGCACCTCCTGCGGCTGGAACACCTCAAAACCGTGGCTCGCGAGGCGTTGCCGCAGGTCGGTAACGAGGCGGCGATTGAGGAACACGCCGCCGCCCAGGGCGACGGCACGAATGCCGGTCTGCTGGCGCAGGCGCAGGGCCACCGCGGTTAACTGGGCCGCGAGGGTGGCGTGGAAGCGGGCGGCAATGCGGGCCTTGTCGACGCCGCGGCGCAGGTCTGAGACGATATCCGTGAACGTCTGTCTCGGGCTCATTTCCAGACCGCCATCGGGCCGTTCGACCAGGTCGTAACCGTAGGGCTCACCGGGCCCGTCGGCCGCCATTTCCAGGCTGATGGCCGGCTCGCCTTCGAAGCTGGTCGCGTCCACCAGTCCGAGCAGGGCGGCGACGGCGTCGAAGAGGCGGCCACAGCTCGAGGTCAGCGGTGAGTTGAGGCCGCGCCGGACCATGGCGTCAATGGCGTCGAGGCTGGAGGCATGGCGTTCGAGCAGGTCCAGGGGCAGGGAGCGGTAGTCATCCAGACTTTGACTGAGCCAGCTGATGGCCATGCGCCAAGGCTGCCGGATCGCCAATTCGCCGCCGGGCATGGGGACGTATTCCAGATGCGCCGCCCGGCGGTATTGGCCAGGTCGGCCGACGAAGACCTCGCCCCCCCATACCGCGCCGTCCGTCCCGTAGCCGGTGCCATCCATCGCCAAGCCGATGACCTCGCGGTCCAGAATGCGGTGTTCGCACTGGCAACTGGCGATATGCGCTTCGTGGTGCTGCACCGCGACGGTGCGGGGCCCCGAGCGTTCCAGGGCAAACCGGGTCGAGAGGTAGTCGGGGTGCAGATCGTGGGCCACCACCTCAGGAACGATGCCGAGGAAGCGCTGCAGATGTGCCGCCGTGTCCTCAAGGAAGGCCAGCCCGTCGCGGCTGTCGGTGTCGCCGAGGTGCTGGCTGAGAAAGACCTCCTCGCCCCGGCTCAGCGCAAGGACATTCTTCATCATCCCGCCGACCGCCAGGATGGGTGGCAGGCGGCTGCCGACGTGCAGGGGCCGGGGCACGAAGCCGCGCGAACGCCGCCAGACCCGCGGCGTCGCCCCGTCGACGCTGAGGATGGAGTCATCGGCGCGGTGCAGAATCCGGCGGTTGTAGGTCAGGAACACATCGGCCACATGCCCCAGGCGCTCGACCGCCTCTGCATCCCCGATGACGATGGGCTCGTCGGCGAGGTTGCCACTGGTCAGCACCAGCGCCAGAAAACGGTCCCCCAGCAGCAGGTGATGCAGGGGCGTGTAGGGCAGCATGACGCCGAAGTAGCGGTTGGCGGGCGCGACCTCGGGAGCGATGGGGTGGTCGGCCCGCTGGCGCACGACCACGATGGGTCGGATGGCCGAGGTCAACACCGACTCCTCCGCCGCGCTGACCTCGCTGTAGCGCCGCACCTCCTCGACCCGCCGACTCATCAGAGCGAAGGGCTTGCGGCCGCGGTTCTTGCGCTGTCGTAACCTCGCCACGGCGGCAGGGTTGAGGGCGTCGACGGCGAGATGGAAACCGCCTACGCCCTTGATGGCGACGACGCGCCCCGCGGCCAGGTGATCGCGGGCGGCGGCCACCGGGTCCGCTACGGGCAGGGCAACGCCGTGACGGTCGAGTAGCCGCAGCGTGGGGCCGCACTGCGGGCAGCAGGTCGCCTGGGCATGAAAGCGCCGGTTCGCCGGGTCGGCGTACTCCCGGCGGCAGGTGTCGCACAGGGGAAAGTCCGCCATCGTGGTCGAGGCGCGGTCGTAGGGCACGTCGTCCACGATGGTGTAGCGCGGCCCGCAATCGGTGCAGTTCACGAAGGCATAGGCAAAGCGCCGGTCGGTCGGCTCTTCGAGTTCGCGCAGGCACTCGGCGCAGACCGAGACATCCGGCGGAATCAAGGCCGCCCGCGTTGCCGTCGCGGTGCTGGGCAGAATCTGGAAGCCGGTCTCGAAACGGGGCGGGACCTCCTCCAGGCGCCGCCGAGTCACCTGCGCCAGTGGGGGTAACTCAAGCTCGAAAGCGGTCAAGAAAGCCTGAATCTGCCCCGCCTCGCCCTCGAGGCTGATCTGGACCCCGTCCGGAGTGTTGCAGACTGTCCCCGCCAGGCCGTGCCGAAGCGCCAAGCGGTACACGAAGGGCCGAAAGCCGACCCCCTGCACCACCCCGGTCACGGTGAGGACGCGCCGCAAGATCACGACCGGGATCCTTTCTTGGCCTCGATGCGGTCCAGCAGCCAGGCGTACCAGCCCTCGAGCCCGACTGCCTGCGTGCAGGACACCGTCAGCAGCGGCAGCCCGTTCTTGATCTTCAGCATGTCTTGCCGGAAGCGCTCCATGCTGAAGTTGGTGTAGGGAATCAGGTCGGTCTTGTTGACCACCACGAGGTCGGCCTTGAGGAACGCCGTGGGATACTTGCCGGGCTTGTCGTCACCCTCGGTCACGCTGAACAACAGGACCGCGGCATCCTCGCCCAGATCAAAGGCGGCCGGGCAGACCAGGTTACCCACGTTCTCGATGAACAGCACATCGAGGGCAGCGAGGTCGATCTGGGCCAGCGCGCCGTCGACCATCTCGGCGCTGAGATGGCAGCCCCCGTCGGTGTTGATCTGTACGGCTTGCACCCCGGCCCGGCGCACGCGCTCGGCATCGCGGTCGGTCTGCAGGTCGCCTTCAATAACCGCCATCCGGACCTTATCGCGCAGGGCCGTCGCCGTGCATTCGAGCAGGCTGGTCTTGCCCGATCCTGGCGAACTGAGCAGGTTGAGCACCAGCAAGCCATGCTCGGCAAAACGCCGCCGCAGGGCCGCTGCCGCCTCGTCATTCCCGGAGAGCACACGCTGAGTAACCCGTAGCCTTTTCATTCCACCTCCAGCCATTCAATCTCCACCGCCTCGCCACTGAGCACGTCCACCTCGGCCGCCTGACACTCCGGACAGCGATAGTCGTTACGGAGCGGCTGAAAGCGCTGCTTGCAGGTGCGGCAGCAGACCTCCACCGCCTTGGGGCTGAACTCCACCTCGACCCGCTCCCAGTGTTCCTCGGCAAACGCGGCTTCCAGGCAGAAGCTGAGGCTCTGCGGGTCCACGCCGGCCAACTCGCCGAGGCTGACCCCGGCCCGTAACAGCCGCGTCGACCCGCTGCGCTCCATCTCCCCACGCAACGCTTCGACAATACCCAACGCTATGGACATCTCATGCATACTTACACCTGCCCTTCCGACAGCCGCGGCGCCAGGCGGTTCCCCGCGGCTGAGCGCAGGTCAGTTCTGTAGGGGTTTGCTTGTCTGAGATGTGGAGCAACCTCGTAGGACACAAAGCGCTTCCCA
>CAIZKT010000258.1:0-1876 GCA_903933565.1 uncultured Victivallales bacterium
GGCCGCGGCCCGGCGACGCCGCTTTCACGGCCGGCGGTACGACGGCGGTCGTTTCTTGAAACAGCCCTGGAGATGCATACGGTGCGGTTGCCGTCACCCCAACGACGTGGTACAGTCCCCCGTCTTGCGGCGCGGCGGCGCCTCGCACGTCGTGCTCCAACCCGGTGTAACGCAACGGAAAGCTGGCCGCAACCGAGCATGTCAACTCTTGTGTCCTCCCCGGCCACTCTGGCCGCTATCACCTCCCGCGCCCGCCAGTGTGGCCTGGCCGCCATCGATACCGAGTTCGTCTGGACGCGAACCTTCTACCCCGGCCTCGGCATCATCCAAGTCGCTCTTGCCAATGGCGAGTCCTACTTGATTGACGCGCCTGCGGTCGAGGACAAGACCGCCATCGCCGAGCTGCTCCGCGCCCCCAACGTGGTGAAGATCCTGCACGACGCCTCCAGCGACCTGACTATCCTCAACCGCTTCTGCGGCGCCGTGCCCTGCAACGTCTTCGATCTTCGTCTCGCGGCCGGCTTCTGCGGTCTGACCGCAACCCTCTCCTTGGGACGCCTGCTGCAGACGCTGCTTGGCATCGAATTGGCGAAGACCGAGTCCTTGACCGACTGGCTGGCACGGCCGCTTACCCCCGCTCAGATCGAGTATGCCGTCGACGACGTGCGGCACATGCCCGAGATGTACACCTGTCTGCTCGCCCGCCTGGGCGAAAAGGGCACCCAGTCATGGGCACTTGACGAAATGCGCCTCTACGAAGCCCCGGACCTCTATACCACCGAGCCACCGGAAAAGGCCTACCGCAATGTCAAAGGCATGGGCCGCCTCGGCCCGGAACAGCTCACGATTCTGCGCGAACTGGCGACCTGGCGTGAACGGGAGGCGCGGGAGAGCGACCGACCGCGCGGCCGCATCCTCCATGATGAGCACCTGCTGGACCTCGCCCTCCGGCCTCCCGCCAGCGCCGACGAGCTGCACCAGGGGCACCGCCGGCAGGTGCGCGAATACCGGCGGCACGAAGAACACATCCTGGCCTGCGTTGCCGCCGCGCGCCGCCTGCCGCGCGAGCAATGGCTCAGGCCGCCGAACTGCCCCCTGCCCGCGAAAGTGCTCAAGGAACGCAGCGATGCCATGCTGGCGCTGGTCCGGGCCCGCGCTGAACCCCGCGGCATCGATCCGACCGTGGCCGGTTCCCGCAGGGTCATCAACAGCCTGATCCTGTCAGCCGCCCGCAATACCCTCAACGGGCACCCCCTCCTCACCGGCTGGCGCGGCGAACTGCTGCGCGACGGCATCGAGCCGCTGCTGGCCGCCTGGGCGCTCGCCGCGACGCCGCAACAGCCCTCCCTCTTCGGACTGGACGCCGGAGACGACCACGGCGAGACCGCGCCCACCGATGGCTGAGCGCAGGCGATGGTGAGGTCGCCCCGGGGAGGAAAATCCATGACCGGAACCGAGTTCGTCGCCAAGTGGCGCAACGTGAGCCTCTCCGAGCGCTCTGCGGCCTAACAGCACTTTCTCGACCTCTGCGATCTGGTGGGCCACCCCAAACCGGCCGACCTCGACAAGACCGGCGACTCCTTCACCTTCGAGCACGGCGACGAGGGCGCCACGCCCCGAGCCGAGGGGCTGGGCCGACGCCTGGAAGAAGGCCTTCTTCGCCGAGGACATTGGCCTGCTGCCCGAGGGGATGTTCTCCGAGCTCCTGCACTGGACCCGTGAGCAGCCGACGCTTTTCGCTCAATCTCTGGCTGACCTGTTCAGGGCAATGGCCCGCGGCGGCGTGAGTCAGAACACCACGCACGACTTCCGCCGGCTCGGGGAATACCGCGAACCCGCCCGAAACGGGCTCGGCATCGCCGGCTCCAAGAACACC
>CAIZKT010000259.1:0-2913 GCA_903933565.1 uncultured Victivallales bacterium
AACACCCACTTCGCAGGACGCGCCGTTCCCGTGCAGGTCTGCCTGCTCCCCGGCGCCCCGGAGCTGTGACAGGAGCCGCCGGACCCGCGAAACGACCGGCGTTCAACTTGCGAGTCCCCGTGCGTAACTTCCTGAGGTCTGCTCGACATCCACGGCCTCGAAAAAGAATGCCGTGAGGCCGTGGCAAACGGCATCCTCCACGGCGTGACGGTTGCGGCCGGGACACGATACACGCTGGACGTTTTGTGGTCTTGGGGAGACAGGTCTGTGTCTCCAACAAGGCAGAAAATGCAGCCCGATTCAAGGTTTGACGTAGCAAGCCTCACAAAAGTGGTGGCCACGGCGTCGGCCTGCGCGGTCTGTGTGGACCGCGGCTTGCTTGACCCCGAGGCCCCGGCTTGTGATTATCTGCCTCGACTCGGGCAGTTTCAGGATTCCGTGATACGGATATGCGACCTGGCAACCCATAGTTCGGGATATGACAATCGAAAATTCGATAAGTACGCGCCTCATGAATTGGTCACACAGGCGATTGAGGCTCCGGCGCAGTGGGCGCCCCGGGAACGCTTTGAGTATTCCTGCCGCAATTTCCTGGTCCTGGGAAGCCTCGTGGAACGAATAACCGGTGAGGGCCTGGCCGCATTCTGCGAACGCACCGTGTTTGCCCCACTCGGTATGTCACACACATCCTTCGGTCCCCTCCTGACCGGGTTGGAGCAGGTTGTGCCCACTTCACAGCCGGCCGGCGCTATTTCGGACAACCAGGCCAGGCGAGCGAATTGCCCCGTGGGAAACGCCGGGCTTTTTTCCAATGCGCTGGACTTGGCTGTCTTCTGCCAGATGTTGCTGCGCGGGGGAAAGATCGGGCAGGCACGCATTCTCGGAGACAAGGCACTCGGCTGGCTCCTGCGACCATGCCATCCCGCGGGACTTCCGCCCTGGTCGTTTGGGTGGGATATGCGCTCCTGTTCCGAATGTCTGTATCGGCCTGCGGGCTTGTCACAGTCAGCCATCGGACATTCCGGCTGGACGGGTCAGTCGCTCTGGATCGACCCGGAATTAGGACGCTATGTCATCATCTTGTCGAACCGAACTCACGCTCCACGGAACGAGACCGTTGATACTAGCGGATGGTCCAAGGTTTTCCGAGCGCGCCTAGCAGATCTTGCCCTTTCACATTCCTTGTCGGCAGGGCAGAACAAGCCGGATGCAGGCGGCGGCCCGCTGCCACTCCCTCTGCTCGCCGGGGACCCTCCTCCGAGACCGGGGGGGCGCGGTCCACCCTCTCCTCGCCGCTGAGCGTGAGGCACAAACTCAGGCTAACGGCCGCGGCTGCGGGTGGAGTCTGCCCAGGAACGGCCGCTCTCCTTTAAGGCTGGGCATGCCTATCCAGTATCTCTCGCACCCGACGGGCCAGTTCGTCACGCTTGAAAGGCTTCCCGATGAAATCCAGGCTCTGCTCCAGCACGCCACGTTGGGCGATCACGTCCGCCGTGTAGCCAGACATGAACAATACCTTGATGCCCGGCTTGACCGCGCTGATTCCAAGCGCCAGTTGCCGACCGTCCATCCCGGGCATGACCACGTCCGTCAGCAGTAGATGGATATCCCCCGGATGCTGGTCTGCCAACCGCAGGGCTTCCGCCGGCGTCTCCGCCCGCAAGACCTTGTACCCCAAAGCCTCCAGGAACAGGCCGCAGGTCACACGCAGCGATTTCTCGTCCTCTGCCAGCAGGATGGTTTCGCCCCGGCCTTTGGGCGCTTCCGCGCTGCCGGTGCCGGGTGCCGCCACAGCCTCTGACTCAACCTGGGGCAGATAGATCTTGAAGGTGGTTCCCTTGCCCACTTCGCTGTGGACGTGGACCGAACCATTGTTCTGCTTGACGATGCCGTACACCGTGGCTAACCCCAGGCCCGTGCCGTGGCCCAAGCACTTGGTAGTGAAGAACGGCTCGAATACCTGCGCCATGGTCGCCTTGTCCATGCCGCAGCCATTGTCGCTGACCACCAGGAACACGTAGGCGCCGGGAGTGGCCTCCGTGTGCGTGGCGCAGTAGTCTGCATCGAGGGTGACGTTTCCGGTCTCGAGGGTGATCTCGCCGACGCCGCCGATGGCGTCCCGCGCATTGACGCACAGATTGGCGATGACTTGGTCAACCTGCGACGGGTCGAGCTTGACCGGCCGTAGCCTTGTGCCGGGCCGCCACGTCAGCTTGATGTCCTCACCGATCAAGCGTTGCAGCAGCTTCAGCATCCCCGCTACCGCGGCGTTGAGGTCCAGGATCTTCGGCGCAATCATCTGCTTGCGGGCGAAGGCCAGAAGTTGCCGGGTGATCTCCGCCGAGCGCTGGGCGTCGCTGGTGATCTCGTCGAGCCACTCCCGAATCGGATGGTCCGGCCCGATCTTGTCCCGGCACAGCTCGACATAGTTCATGATGCCCATGAGCAGATTGTTGAAATCGTGCGCCACGCCGCCGGCCAGTAGGCCCACTGACTCCAGTTTCTGCGCTTGCGCTAACTGCGTCTGCAATCTCGCGTGGTCAGCCTCCTTCCGCTTGTGCTCGGTGATGTCCTCGGAGATGCCCAGGAGGTATTTAGTCTTCCCGTCATACCCCAGAATGGAGACCTTTCGGGTATGCAGAATCCGATTCTCTTTCTTGGCCGTGAGGATTTCTTCTTCCGGGATGTCCACCACGCCCTGCCCGGTTAAGGCATCCCGGTCCTTGGCCATGAACAGGGCTGCCTGTTCGGGTGGGAAAAGGTCGAGGTTGTTCCTACCGAGCAATGCCTTGCGGTCATAACCCAAGAGAGCCTCTCCCGCGCGATTGAACATGACGAAACGCAGATCTTCCGCCTCCTTGAGGAAGACCATGAGCGGGACATTCTCCACCACCGCTTCAGTGAGAGCCATCG
>CAIZKT010000260.1:0-3775 GCA_903933565.1 uncultured Victivallales bacterium
CACGGGCACCTCGGTGGCCCTGACTGGCAAGCGCAAGCACAAGAGCGAGGTCCCGGCGCCGGTCGTGGTCGATCTCGATGCCCTGCTGGCGGTGCCCGGCGACAAGCGCGCCAAGTGGCTCACGGAATGTACCGACCACGATCTCACCAGCGACGCGGAGAAGGCCATCCGGTCGGCCGCCGACATCGATGGCCTCCTGGCTGCCCTCGACCGACGGATTGCCCGCAATGCCTCGCCACACCCCGTGGCCAAAGGCGGCCTGCTCCTGCAACCCACCGACGAACGCCGCCGCTCCGGCTCCCACTACACCCCGCGCTCCTTCACCGAGCCCATCGTCCGCACCACGCTGCGCCCGATCCTGGACAGGCTAAGGCGGGAAGCAATGCCTCCGGCGGCTGGAGGAACTCGTCCCTCCAGACCTCCCGGTGAACGGTTCGCGGCGGCGGCATCAGCTTCGGCGAGTACACCGGCTGATGGGGCGCCGCCGCAAACGGTGGCCGTTTCCTGCGACAGACCCGTCGCAGGGAAGATGGGAGCAGGCGGAGGCAATGCCGACGAGATCCGGTCCGTTGGAAGCGTCCCCGCGGCTTCCAGTCCCGCTTCCAGCTTCCCGCGGTCGTCAGAGCGCGGGAACGGCAACCCGGCTTGCGGAATGGACACTGCCGGCACGGCGGGGCCGGTCCGCGAGCCGCAGGAAGAGGGGGTCCGGGGGCACGCTGTGTCCCCGGCCGCCGGAGGCTCTGCCCCATCCTGCCTCGATCGCTCCGCCTTTCCTGCGGCGGCCCCGCCGCAGGAGACGGCTGCCGTTAGCGGTGGCGCAGGGGCAGCGGGTGTACTCGCCCAAGCTGGCCCCGCCGCCGCTAACCCAGGTATGGGATGGGTCCGGGAAGGGGCCGCGGTCCTTCCCGGCGGGGGCTTCGGGGGCAGAGCCTCCGTCCTTCCTTTCCCCGCCCACGCCGGAGCAGATTCTGTCGCTGCGGATCTGCGACATGGCGGTGGGGTCGGCGGCGTTCCTGGTGGAGACGTGTCGGCAGCTTGGGGAGGAGTTGGTGCGGGCTTGGCGGGTGCATGGCGGGCGGCCGCCGTTGCCGCTGGATGAGACCGAGGACCTGTTCGCGATGCGGTTGGTGGCGCAGCGCTGTCTGTATGGCGTTGACCGGAACCCCATGGCCGTGGATCTGGCCAAGTTGTCCATGTGGCTGGTGACCTTGGCCAAGGATCATCCTTTCACCTTCCTCGACCACGCCATCCGCTGCGGCGATTCGTTGGTGGGCCTGACCCGCCGGCAGATCGAGCGCTTCCACTGGGCGGATGTAGCTCAGCGGGCCGTGGTGCAGCAGGCCTTTGGCCAGGACTTCGTTGGCCAGCGCCTGGCGGCGGCGACGCAGGGGCGCCGCGAGATCCTCGAAGGCGGGGATTGGCTGCTGCCCGCGGCCAAGCGTGAGAAGCTCGACGCGGCCGACCGCAACCTCGACCTCGTCCGCTTCGCCGGCGACCTCGTCATCGCCGCCTACTTCAACGCCGACAAGGACAAAGCGCGCCAGGAGCTGCGCGATCAGTACCTCGAGCGTCTGAATACCTACCTGGCCAAGGGCGACCTTGCCGCGCGGCCGACCGAGGTGGTCAGCGAACTCCGCAGTGGCGCCTTCCCCGTGACACCGTTCCACTGGGAGATCGAGTTCCCTGAGGTCTTCGACCGCGAAAACTCCGGCTTCGACGCCTTCGTCGGCAATCCGCCTTTCGCTGGCAAGAACACGCTCATCAACGGTAACCGCGAGGGCTACGTCGATTGGCTGAAGGCGCTGCACGCCGAGTCGCACGGAAACGCCGACCTGGTGGCGCACTTCTTCCTCCGGGCGTTTGTGCTACTGCGGCCCGCTGGCTGCTTCGGGCTGATCGCCACCAACACCATTGCCCAGGGTGACACTCGGACCAGCGGCCTGCGCTGGATCTGCACCCACGACGGTATCATTTATGCGGCCTGCAAACGTCTCAAGTGGCCCGGCGAGGCCGCCGTCGTCGTCAGCGTCGTGCATGTTGGCAAGAGCGACGAGGTTCGTAGTCCCGCCTTCGGGCGGTCCCGGTCAGGAGTCCGGCCTTCGGGCGGCCCGGACCGAGGACCCGCTGAAGCGGGTACTCCTGACCTCCATCCGCCAGGAGTCCCGCCTTCAGGCGGTCTTTCCCTCTTCCCTCCCTACGATCTCGACGGCCGCCCCGTCGAGCGCATCACCGCCTACCTCTTCCACGCGGGCGGGCACGACAACCCCGCCGTGCTGCAGGCCAACGTCGGCAAGGGCTTCATCGGCAGCTACGTGCTTGGCATGGGCTTCACCTTTGATGATACGGACAGCAAGGGCGTCGCCAGCCCGCTGGCACTCATGCGCGAGTTGATCGCCAAGGACCCGCGTAACGCAGAGCGCATTTTCCCCTACATCGGCGGCGAGGAGGTCAACGACAGCCCCACTCACGCCCACCACCGCTACGTGATCAACTTCGGCGACATGTCCGAGGATGAAGCCCGCCGTTGGTCGAACCTTATGACTATCGTTGAGGAGAAGGTCCGGCCGGCCCGACTCAACCAGGGATCGATAGTGAATCCTGCTCGCTGGTGGATGTTCGCTCGACCTGCATCTGACCTCTACGCCGCCGCCCGCGGGCTGGGGCAGGTACTGGTGCTATCGCGAGTGCGAGCCACGGCCTTCACCTTCCTCAGGCAACCGACCATCTTCTCGGAGCAGCTTGTCGTCTTCCCATTCGAGTCTCTCTCAGCGTTCTGCCTCCTGCAAAGCCTGGCCCACGAGATATGGTCAAGGTTCTTCAGTGGCACGGCTCTTGACCTGGTCCGGTACGCACCCGCTGACTGCTTCGAGACCTTCCCATTCCCCCGGAACTGGGAGACCGACGCGGCATTGGTGACGACCGGCCAGGAGTACTATGAGTTCCGGGCGGCGCTGATGCGGGACCTCTGGATCGGCCTGACCCAGACCTACAACCTCTTCCACGATCCCGAGATGGAGGAGCGCCTGCGGGCGCTGTACGGGAAACGAGGGTCGAGGGTCGGGGGCGAGGGGCTCGACTGGCGGGCGGCGGAGAAGGTGCCAGCCGACCAGCCGACCCTGGTGCTCTATCCGACCCCGGCCGCCGCCGCGGCGGGCATCGTCCGCCTGCGCGAGCTGCACACCGCCATGGACCGCGCCGTGCTCCACGCCTACGGCTGGGATGACATCCCCACCGCCTGCGAGTTCATCCTCGACTACGACGACGAGGACCCGGCCGCCTCAGACGACTCCGCCGCACCGAGCGACGCACCCTCGACCCCGGGTCGCCGCAAGAAGCGCCCCTGGCGCTACCGCTGGCCCGATCCCGTCCGCGACGAAGTCCTCGCCCGCCTCCTGGCCCTCAACACCGAGCGCGCCGAGGAAGAACGCCTCGCCGGCGCCGCTGCGGACTCCGCAAAGCCGAAGGGGAAGCGTGGGCGCAAGCCGGCCCCCGCCGCTGACACCAAACAGCCCGGCCTGGGGCTGTGAGAGGAGGGCACGGTGGATAGGTACGCAGACCCGCACAAGTGCCGGACTCGCCGAGCGACGCTGCCCCTCGGGCCGGCCCGCGACTTGTGTACCGCCTTCGGAGTGATCGACAGGCACTCTCAGCCACCCCGACTGCCCATACCCGTCCACCCAAACGCCACGGGGGGAGAACCATGGTGACAGCACCGGATGCCCTCGAGAGGTACTTGGGCCTTTTCAGGGGACGGGAGGATCATTTCGCCCAGCAG
>CAIZKT010000261.1:0-4608 GCA_903933565.1 uncultured Victivallales bacterium
CCGACCGCTGCTCCACGCCTGGCGCCCGTGTGGCGCGAGGCGGATTAGAGATGCCGTCCGCAAGCCACTTTACGTGGTTCAGCCAGGCACGATCCCGATACCGATTCCGACCCCGACGAGTCCAGCAGCCTCGACTGAGAAGCTGTGAAGAAATGCCAGCGCCGCCGTCCACAAGCCACCTTACCGGGTTCATCCAGGCACGATTCCGCCCCCGCCCCCGATGGTTTCACAGATTCTGAGTGGTCACCACCCAATGAACTGAGCTGCGTCACCGGCGGCGGTGTCCACTGAGCAAGGCTATGGTAAGACGTACCGCTGAACACGGCAAGGATGGTCCCCGTAGCTACGGTTGGCCGAGCATGTCTGGAACCCACTCACGATGAAGAATTTCCTCTGGTGCTTTGTGCCGCTTTTTGTGGCTGTCGATGCCTTCGGCGTGCTGCCGCTGTTCATGTCATTGACCGAGGGGATCGCGCCAGAACGCCGACGGCGCCTGGTCATGCAGTCGGTCCTCACCGCCGGCTCGGTGGCGCTGGCCTTCACCCTGGTCGGCAGGCCAGGACTGCGGGCGCTGGGGATCTCGGTGAGCGACTTCATGATGGCAGGTGGACTGCTCCTGTTCGCCCTCTCACTCCGGGACCTGCTGAGCGTCGAGAAAGGGCAGCGTCCGGTGGACTTGGAGACCTTGGGCGCGGTGCCCATCGGCGTGCCGCTGATCACGGGCCCGGCCGTGCTGACCACCTGCATGCTGCTGGCCGATCAGCACGGTCTAGCGCCGACCTTGGCCGCGGTCGCGGCCAATGTCCTTATCGCCGGGGTGGTCTTCTGGTTCGCCGAGCCGGTCGGTCGGGCCCTGGGTGGCGCCGGCACCAAGATTTTGTCCAAGATGGCGGCCCTGCTGCTGGCCTCCATCGGCGTGATGATGGTCCGCCGGGGGGTCATGCTGGTGATCGACCAGGGGCGCGGCCTTTGAGCCGGAGGGCGGCTATTACTACTGTGGTACACGGGGTACTACCGCAACCTGCTGCCGAGCAATAATGTCTACGGCACCGCCGGTTACGCCACCCTGGTCGGCCAGCACGCTAACCTGAACAACTTCGCCTTCTACGACGGGCACGCAGAGTCCCGTTTGCTCGAGTACGTCAACGGCACGACCGGCCGCTACGACTCCTTCAACACCTGGGAGTGAGCGGCAACAGGAAGAGCAGCATGTCGGCCTGCATGAAGGCGCACTCGGTGATCTCCTCACCGCAGTCGCGCATGGGAAGCAGCCCCGATGAGGTGCGCTGGCTGAATGCGTACTCCAGCAGCCTGGCGGCGGCCTGCCGATGGTCCTCGCCGCCCTGACGGCAAAGCACGTTGGCGGTGATCAAGTACGTCCAGAGGTTGTGCTTTGCCGTCGAGGTCTCGTTCGTCTCCCAAAGCAGCCGACCTTCAGCGTCCACGCAACTCCGCAGGAAAGCGCAGGCACGCTCGCAGACCGCCGGTAGGTCCCCGGTGGTGGCCAGGACGCGGCGCGCCCCGGCCGGCACGGTATCGAGGGTATTCAGCAGACACCAGAGCACCAGGCTGGTGTAGTTGATGGTGACACCGGCGCCTTCACGGTAGGGGAAACAGCCGTCCGGCCACTGGCAGAGGAGGGTGCGGGCGAGGGCCCGGCGGGCCCCCTCGAGGAAGAGGTTGAGACGCCGACCATAGACCTGCTCCAGCGCCGTGTAAGCGCAGGCGAGCGTCTCGGCGGCGTGCAGGTTGGCGTTGAGCGTGTTGTAGGGGCTGCGTTCGTGGTGCGGGAAGACGCCAGAACCGGGCGGCCACTCGATGGACAGTTGCCAGTGCGCCGCCCGCTGCAGCACATCCATGTAGGACTTTTTCGGGGCCAGGCCGCGCCCCAGAGCCTGGCTGAGGCCGTGAACGACGAAGGCGGTCTCAATGGTGCTGAGTTCCTCCAGGCCGGTATACTCCCAGTTCGAGGGTTGTTCGTTGTTCTGGATCTCCGGGTAGCCGCCCCGGGGGCCCTGGCGGGCAGCCAGCCAGTCGAAAGCCAGTTCGGCAGCGCGCTGCATCTCCGGGTCGGCCGCAGCCTGTCCCGCCAGCCAGAGGCCCAGGCCGGCGCTACCGGCCGTACGCTGATGGTGACTGCCCCCGGCGTGGTAGTCCAAGCGCGGCCCATGGTAAGCCTTGGCGCTCCAGAACGAGCCGTAGTACTCACCCGGCTGCGTCTCGCGACAACGCATCAGGTAACTCAGGATGTCGGCCGTGACGGACGCCGCCTTGGCACGCAAGGGTTCAGAAAGCATGGCCATGCCCTAAGCCCCCTCCTGAGGGCGCCGGGCGACGCGGCAAGCCGGCCCGCGCCGCCCGCGTCAGCTTCACTTGTGGTTCAGGCTGCCGAAGACACTCTTGAGCAGGTCCGTGGTGCGGGCCGCGGGGTTGGCGCGGATGTCCTTCTCCATCTCGCCCAGCTTCATGAACACGCCCGCCAGCGCCTTGTCGGTCACGTAACGCTCCAGGGAAAAGTCCAGCTTGGCAACGAAGGGGATCGCGTTGTACTTCTCCAGCAGTGAGGTGTACACCTTGGCGGCGCCCACTTCGTCCATCTTGCGGCGCACGATGGGCGCATAGAGTTCGTGCAGGTGCGCCAGCGTCTTGCGTTTGAAGTACTCCGTTGCTGCGGTGTCATCGCCATGGAGGATGGCTTTGGCGTCTTCGAAGGTCATTTCGCTGACGGCGGTGGCGAAGACGGATACCGCCTGGGCCACGGCCTGCTCGGCGGCCTCATTCATCTTGGCCTCGAACTGGTCAACTTGGCTGCCCATGCCGATCTTGCGCAGCGTGCTGGTGACCTTTTCGAGTTGCTCGGGGACGACGAGCTTGAGGACCGGATTGGCGCTATAGCCGCCCGGTTTGGCCAGCAGGCCGACGGCCCGCTCGGTACCCACGCGCAAGGCATCCTTCAGCCCCGCCACGATCGTCTCGGTGGTCAGTTCCTTGCTCCCCAGCAGGCCGCCCAGCGTTCCCAGCGTCCCCGTGGGAAGGCTTTCACATCCGGCCAGCAACAGCCCCGTCGCCAGCACCCCAGCACACAGCGCTTTACGCATGTTCGCATCCTCCTGCTTTGGTGAACCGCCAGATCTGCATTCAACCGCCTTCAAGAACGTGGGTAACGCTCGTACCCTTGCATCTCCAGATCGCGTCCGGCGACGGCCCATGGCGTCCCCATTTCGGCGGGGAGCCGGCCCTCCTCGTAGGCGCGGATGAGCACCGTATCCAGGTCGCGAACGACGGTGACGCGGGTGCCCTCTTCGCCCTGGCGCGATACCAGCTCAGCCGGGAAGTCGGCGATGCGCGGGGCGGAGTCCTGCATGCCATTCATACACAGCGTCTGCGCCATGGCGGCTTCGAGGTCGCAGGCGATAGCGCCCACCCCGCGGACCGCGGCGACGCAGTCCCACAGCTTGCGTGGCGTATCGGCATCGGGGCTGCCGTAAGCCCGTCCGCAGCCATCGGCAAACTCGGCCACAATCTGCTTGGTGCCGGCATCGTAGCGCGCCACCCCGTCGGCGAACTCGTAGACGAACTCCGGTCCGCGCAGTTGGGCCGAGGTGTGGGTGCTGTAGAAAAGCACCTCCACTCCTGCCGCGGTCCAGGCCCGCACGATCCCGGTGTCGTAATTGCTGATCGGGTTGGCCCGGTAAAGCTCCGCCGTCAGCCGGACGGGCATGGCGCTGCGGCCGGGGGCGTCTCCCAGTACGAAAAACATGTTATGCAGATAGTGCGCCGTGGCATTGTTGACCGGGCTGTCGAGCACCCAGTCGCCGCTACCATTCCGCAGCGCCCCGGCCCAGTTGTTGCGCTGGTAGTAAGCCTCATTGCGTGGCCAGAGCACCAGCGTGCGCAGACGCTTCGGAACGCCAAAACGCCCTCTCAGGATGTCGGCTTTGAGGGCCTGCACGGCTTCGCTGAACGACCACTGGTAGCCGATCGCCACAAAGCGCCCGGCGCGCTCCCGCGCGGCCTGCATGCGCCGCAGGTCCTGAATGGTGGCCGCCGCAGGCTTCTCGCAGAGCACGTGCGAACCGTGTTCGAGGGCCGTACAGGTCTGCGGACAATGCAGATGGATCGGCGACGAAATCACGGCTAACTCCGCCTGCTGCCGGGCGTAGAATGACTCCAGGTCCGCATACACCGGGATGCCGCGCTGGCGGATCTCGGCGAGGCGCTTGCAGCCCTCGGCGAAGGGATCCACCACGCCGACGAGCGTGGCGCGCGGCGGTTGCCCCTGGTCGAGCAACGCATTCACGTACGTATGGCCGTAGCCACCCACGCCCACCAGTACGACCGCTACGGGATTCGGATTGTTCATGGCTCCATCGCTCTCCAGGACCGCCCACGGCCTCGTGGGCAGTGGCCGCGCGCGGCGGCCGCTCCATCTCCCTTGGACCGCCCACGGCCTCGTGGGCAGTGGCCGCGCGCCGCGGCCGCTCCATCTTGTTGGACCGCCCACGGCCTCGTGGGCAGTGGCCGCGCGCCGCGGCCGCTCCATCTTGTTGGACCGCCCACGGCCTCGTGGGGAGTGGCCGCGCGCCGCGGCCGCTCCATCTCCTTGGA
>CAIZKT010000262.1:0-10224 GCA_903933565.1 uncultured Victivallales bacterium
AGAATCGAATGGCCCTGTATGAGTGAGAAGCTGTGGTAACTACTCAGGTCACAACTCAGGTGCATTTCCCTGCCCCAAAGGGGCTGTGGCCCAGAGCCCAGGGTTGCGGCCATGGTGCCGCTACCCTGGGTCAAATGTGGTTATGGCCTCCTACCCCAACGGGGTTGCGTCTTGGTACCATATTCATCCTGAACCACGAGCCGCACTCACGGGTTGGCACTGTTGAGCACGATCGATTCGCCATAGACCGCCGCCGCATCGCTGGACGCCAAGAAGACAGCGACCCGGGCCACCTCCTCAGGTAGCGTGTAGCGCTTCAGCGGCAGGCTGGCACACTCCATCGACTTGCCGGGTTGCCAACCCATCATCTCGGTCGCGACCGGCCCCGGTGCGATGCCGCAGACGCGGACGCCGTGTGGCGCCAGTTGCTGGGCCAGGCCGCGGGTGAAGCCCACTACCCCCCACTTTGAAATGCAGTAGGCATTCGGCGCCCCGCGGAACCCGGCGTCCGAAGCCAGGTTGATGATCACCCCGCACTTCTGCGCCTGCATGATGCGCGCCGCACCCTGACAGACGAAGTACAGGCCCTTCAGGTTGACCTCCATGGTGTAGTCCCACAAGGCCTCGGCGCCGTCCGCGGGGTGCTCGGCACTGCCCCGAATGACCCCGGCGTTATTGACCAGCACATCCAGACCGCCCAGCCGGTGTTTCGCCTCGGCCAGACGTGCCTCCGCCTCGGCTACCGCGGCGATATCCCAAACCAGCCGCAGCGCCTGACAACCCCGCGCCGCAAGCGCCTCAACGACCTCGTCCAGAGCCTCCGCCGTACGCGCGGTCACCGCGACCGCCGCCCCCTCCTCAGCATACGCCAGGGCAATGGCTCTGCCGATACCCCTGCCCGCGCCCGTTACCACGGTCTTCAGTCCCGCCAGCCGCTTCATCGTTCGGTCTCCTGTTGCCGCCACCGCACCCACCGCCCATCCCGCCCTAGAATACGGCTGAACCGGCGCCGAAACAAAGCGACCGGTGCAATAAGGATGGGCCGTTTCAAGAAACGACCGCCGGCGTACGGCCGACAGAGAAAGCGGCGTCAAGCCGCCGACAGTCCAAAGCCTGCCTGGCTGCGTCAGGCCAGGCGGTATCATACTGCACCCCAACCACGTGGGGTGCTTTGGACTGCGGTGGCTCGACACCGCTTTCGGCGGGCGCAGAGCGACCGAGTTTCGTTATCTTAGCGCGCTTTCAGCGCTCCAGACGGGCTCCCTTATTGCCCAGAGCGCCTGTTCTTGCCGACCCCAGGCACTTTCTGCTTGTGATTCGAAAATCGTGGGCGTACAATCCTTGTCATCGTGCAGGTGCTCCCATGGAGCGGCGGAGTAAAGGGCCCATCCGCTGGTTCAGAAGCACTGGGAGCGCGAAGAGTCAAAGAGCAGATGCCGGATAGGTGAGGCCTGAGTCACGGAAACCGAAGAAGGTAGTGGAAGGAAGCCAAGGAAACGCACATGAAGAAGAACACGAAATTCACCCTGATCGAACTGCTGGTGGTCATCGCCATCATCGCCATCCTCGCCGGCATGCTGCTGCCCGCCCTGAGCCAGGCCCGAGAGAAAGCTCGTCGCATCAACTGCCAGAGCAATCTCAAACAGATCGGTATCGCCATGAAGCTGTACTCGCATGACTACGCCGAGTTCTTCCCGACATTTGATGCTGCCAACCCGCGAAACCAGATTACGGGGACTAATCCCGAGGGCCTGAACATGCTCTTCAGGAACGACTACCTGACCAGCACCAAGGTCTACATCTGCCCGAGCACCAAGGATGCCGCTTCGGCGGCTGGCGTCGTTAACTTGATTGACGCCACGGTGAGCTACATGTTCAACGGCAACCAGTCTGAGGACTCCTGCGGCACCGACACGGGTCTGGTCATCGACGACTGGGCCGGCCCGACCAATTCTGGCACGAGTATCAACCCGAACCACAGCAAGTACGGCAACGTCCTCTTCGGCGATGGCCACGTGAAGGGCTTCGCGGGCACCGGCTGGAAGGTCGTGGACGAAGGCCACAACGTCGCAGCCTGGCTGCTGCCCTGAGCCAAACCCTCCGCGCCGCTGTGCCTCGCGGCACTCGGATGATCTGACCGACACTCTAAGCCCCGGCCCCCTCAAGGTGGCCGGGGCTCTTCTTTTCAGCCCACCTGGGTCACCAGCGCAGCACCCGCGTTTCGCCCTGACGCACGGTCAGCGTCAGGGTAGGGCCCTGGCCGAGGGCGCGGCCATCGAGAGCGTCGTACACGGGCCCCGCCGAGCCCAGGTCGAGGGTCAGCGGGCCGGCCTCGTGCGCCTGGAAAGAGAGGTAGCCGTCCGTGGCCCAGACCGTGGCCTTACCCTCGGTGTAGACGTGTACTCCGGCCAGCTTCGCCAGCGCCCGCAGCAACTCCGGCGTGAGTTTGGGCACCCCCACGAAGACCTCGAGCCCCCGCGCCGTCCGGCGCACCGCGATGGCCGGAGAGCCGTCGCTGTAGCTGGCCCAGGTCTCGTCCGGGGTCGCGATCACCGCAAACAGCGGCGTCACAGGCTCCTTGGGGGTCCCCAAGTTCCCCGCCTCCCAACCCTCAGTGAGCCCCGCCCGCTGGCCTGCCGCGGTGAGGGTGACCGCCGCGGGGACTAGCGCCACCGGCCTCACCTCGAACCCGGTCAGGTCCGTGATGCCAGCGGCGTCCAGGCGGTCCGCCTGAATGTAACCGGGGGCATAGCACCAGACGCGGGTGCTGTCGGGGTGCGGTTTGGCCAGCGCCGCTCGCTCGGCAGGCGTCAGCGCGTAGGCCGCGAGGTAGACTTGCAGCTTGGCCGTGACCTGCCCGGCGATGACATCGTCGAGCAGATACTGCCCATACGGCGCACCGCAGCGGCCCAGCGCCGCCCGCCCTTCGTAAATGAGCGGCCGGGCGAACGCCGCCGAGCCGCCGGGCAGATGGCACATGCTGTCTTCATCAATGATGGCAGCGATCTCGGGAGTGAAGGCCCGCACACGCTGCGCCATGGCCGCATCTACGGCTTGCAGTTTGACCATCATTTCCCAGATGCGCGCATCATTGAACCAGCCCTGGGCCGGCAGGTCCATCCACCACGAACCGAAGCCGCGAAGCGACTCCTGGGCCGTGTTGCGCAACATCACCTGCTGGGTCTGTTCCAGGTTCACCAGCCCGCCCTCCAAAACACGCTCCTGCTGGCGGGGGTCGAGGAAGGTGCGCGAGTCGTCTTCGTTGAGCCACAGGATACCCGCCTTCATGACGCTCTCGGCGGCCGTCATGCAGGGCGCCGTGCCGAGCCAGTCGCGATCCGTGTAGGAAATCGGCGAGCAGAGGATGTCGATGTCCTTGCTCTTGAGCACCTTGCCCAGAGCATAGTGGCCGCTGGTGGGCGCCCCGCCTTGCACCGGCGGGAACTCGAAGAGGTAGCCGTAGAAGAAGATGACCAGCTTCTGGCCGAGAGTGCCCCGGCGACAGGCGGCGGCCATCGCGAGCACGTGGTCGGCCATCTCCTGTTGCTGGAAGCGGGCGAACTCGATGAGGCGGCGCTCCTTGGCAGGGTCGCGCAAGAGGCCATTCGGGTGAGCCCGGCGCTCGTCGGCAGACGGCGGTTCGGCCGTGTCGGCGCCAGGATCGCCGAGCGCCTTCAACCATTGCCGAAAAGCCGCACGGGTGTCTTTGTCGTAGCCGCTCAGCGGCCGCTGCCACGAATCGTAGTAGAACCACTCGCCGGTGTTCTGACCGCACGGGTGAATGCCGGCGAAGTGGTCGGGAAACTCCTCGGTCAGGTGCCGACTGAGCTTCTCGAGATGGGCGCAGACGTCGGCGCGATACTCCCGATCCGAGACACAAGAGTGAACCACGGCCTTGTCGCCGTCGTAGACCATCCGGCTCTCAGGATGTGCCTCCAGCCACCAGTTCGGCGCGTCGGCCGATACCAGCGGCACCAGCAGCACCTGCGGATTGACGGCAATGATCTGGCGGCAAAGGCTGTCCAAGGCGAGCCAACTCACCGGCTTCTCCGGTGCGGTCCAGCAACTGGGCGCCGAGAAGGAGACGAGATTCACCCCCGCGTCGCGGGCCAGAGCAATCTGGCTCAGGAAGGCCCCTGGAGGCCCGCCGACGTAGGTGTAGACGCCGCCGATGATGTGATAAACCTGCGGCCGCAGATCCACGCCGGGGGTGGCCCGGGCCCGGAAGCTGCAGCGATACAGGCGGTCCTTGGCGAAGCGCAGATTGGCCTTGCTGTGCAGGTGGAAGTCCGGCCACTTGCCGCCGCCAGGAGGGTTGCGCAAGGTGACGTGCAGGGCCCCGTCGCTCAGCTCGGCCGTGCCCACGGTGTTGGCCTCGGCGAGGGGCCAGGTGTTCCAGGTCTTGCCGTAGCCCGCCGCCGTGGCAAAGCTGTCCGTCGGCAGGACGTCCTCGCCCGTGACCGCATCCTGCAGGCGCAGGTCAGCCAACCAAAGCTCGGCCGCAGTCTGCGAAAAGCGAAAGTGCAGCGTGCCACTGCCATCCACCTCGCCCGGCATGAACTCAAAGGACTGCGGCGTCCACTCGGGCGTCAGGGCAACCCGTCCGCCGTTCAGCGAACCCCAGAAGAAGCGCGGCGGTATGGGCTTGCCATCGACCGCGATCTGCGGTCCCCCCGGCGTCGTCACCACCCGCACACTGAGCGCAGCGGCCGGGAAGATCGGGGTCAGGCACGACAACAGAGCGAGGGCTGGCAGCAAGCGCATGGCAGA
The DNA here is from genome assembly GCA_903933565.1 of uncultured Victivallales bacterium. Taxonomy (GTDB): domain Bacteria; phylum Verrucomicrobiota; class Lentisphaeria; order Oligosphaerales; family JAFGRS01; genus CAILUI01. Next base: position 4,771 of record CAIZKT010000262.1, read on the forward strand.
TCTCCTGAGTTCGCACGGTGCATACGATCACACAGCCTCCTAATCTGCCTGCCTTACCGAACACATCAAGAGGTTCGTTTCCCGGGTATGGCGCGGCCTGGGAGGGCTGGCACTGGCGCGCTGCCGCCATCCAGGCGTCCGTCGTCCACAGCCGCGAACGTGGACGGCATCAGAGGCGTGCGGCGGACCCGCCGACAGCGGGCTCGGTCCCGACGCTGACACCGCTTTCTTAAAACAGCCCTGCGCCTGCACTGTCGCAGGTGGCGGATGACCGGTTGCGGCAATAGCGTAATACGCCTGGGGAGCGCTAGCCCTGGCCTATTCACGAACCGCGGACGCGCCTCGCGAATGGGGCCCCCTACAGGCTTCGAAACAAGGCGTTTGCGCCTCTTGACCAAGGCTAGACTTACCCACAGGGCCATTCGATTCTCAATTCTGTCAACCACAGAGAACACCGAGAGCACAGAGAACAACGCGCTGGAGAAGAACAAGTTATGTGTATATGATCCATCCTCTATTGCCACCCTCTGTGACCCCTGTGTCCTCTGTGGTGAAAGAGTCGAGTGTAGTAGAATCGAATGGCCCTAGCCCTATCCTTACCCATTACCCATAACTCACGTGTCACAACATCACCCATCAATGAGTGAGAACCCCAAGCAGGTGTGCCGCAATGCCGAGTAGCCCTGCCACATCACCTCGTGTCCAGGCGGTGCAGCGCGCCGTCGACGTGGCGCCGCCGGACAAGAACCGGCTGGCGTTGCAGACCGAGATCGTGGCCCGCCGCGACCGTGCCAAGGCGGCTGTCCCCAAGGCCAAATGAAAGAAAAAGCGTTATCCTGTTCAAGCCCCCGCCGCCGCATCCTCTGGAACGATGACGGCGACGACCTGCGCGCGGTCGCCTTCGGATGCGGCCAGATCTGGACCGCCCGGGGCATGGTCCCGGTCGTGGATCGATTTGAATCCATCGGGCAATTCCTCGATCTGCGCCTTTCGGCCATCGCGGAGACTCCCGTGGATGTCATCAGCTATTGTGGCGTGTTCACCTGGCCCGTCTGGGACTTCCCCCGGGAGCGCCTGACGGCCTTGGGCGAAGATCCGCTGCTGCCTGTGGTTGATTTCGCCCATCGTCATGGCAAGGAGTTCTTCTTCAATCTCCGCATGAACGACGCTCACACCTCGGGACCCCACTGGCAGGGTGCGGCCTACTGGGAGCCGTTCCGGTTGAAGCACCGAGGTTGCCTCCAGGCCAGGATTGACGACGACACCTGGGAGCGTGCCTACCTTCCCTGGGCCCGGGGCGAGTCCACGTCCTATCCGCTTCAGGACGTGCTTGCCCGCCATGGCTCCCATTGCCGCGAACTCCTCTCCTGGGCGACGTATGATTACGCCCGCAGCGAGGTGCGTGACTACTTCCTCGACCTCATCCAGCAAGCTTGCGAACGTTACGACCTCGACGGGATTGATCTCGATTGGCTACGTGCGCCCTATTTCTTCAGGGTTGGCGAGGAACGCCGCCATGTACCCCTCATGAATGATTTTGTCCGTCGGGCCGCCGCGGTCATCCGCGCTACGGCGGAAAAGCGCGGTCGTCCCATCTCACTATGTATGCGTGTACCCGATTCCCCCCGGCGGGCTCTCGAACTCGGCTTGGATGTGGCGCATTGGATCCGTGAAGGCTGGCTCGATCTCCTGGTGGCCGGGAACGGGCTCGCGGTGTTTTCCATGCCGTTTTCGCCCTGGAGAGAACTCTGCGCTCCGGCGGGCATCCCGGTCCTCGCCTGCTTAAGCCGCAGCGCGTCCACCCTGGCTGAGCCGGAGGCTTTTTTCGGCGCCTGCCTGCGCTTGTGGACACAGAAGGTAGACGGGTTGTACTTCTTCAATCACTTCATCCCGGAGGAGTATTCAACCATCTGCCGGGGCTCCGACCTGAAACAACTCGCCAAGGAAACGAAGATCTACGCCCTGGATACCCAACATTCGGCTTTCGAGAACGGCACAGTGTACGAGGGGCCCGTTCCTATGGCCTTCGAGGGCGGCGGCGAAAGCGCTGAGACCTTTGAGATCGAGGTTCCTGAGACGGTGAAAGACGGGACGAACGTGCGCCTCAAAACGACCTGGCGCGCGCCCTTTGACGGGAGCGGGGCCCACTGGGCTTTGAATGGGAACCCTCTGCCACGGTCGAACGCCGAGGGAGTATCCTCTCCGGAATACACGGTGACCGAGCTGCGAAAGGGCGCCAATCGCATCCACCTGAATCTTTCCCTGGAGGCGATGACGAAGGCTACCCGAGTCACCCTTGAGGCAGTGAGCCTACGCGTGTCGGCTGGCGAAGCCGGGTAACCAAGTCCAGGAAACAGCCGCCGACAAGAAGACCTCCGCGCCAGGCAGATGATACTGCCCCACGCCATGCTGCCGACCGATGTGACGCTCGTCTCAGGGCGCCGGGGGCGCCGGGGGCGCCGGGGGCGCCGGGCTGGCTGAGTTGCTCTTGGGGACGGCTGCCTTGGCACGATCGCGGCGGGCCACGATCTCGGCCTGCAACGCCAGCAGGTTCTTGTCCGGCGGCGCCAGGTCGATGGCGCGCTGCACCGCGGCGAAGGCCCGATCCAGGTCGCCCAGTCCCGCTGCGGCCTGCGCCAGGTTGGCCCGGGGGATGAAGCTGCCCGGTTCGGCGTCGGCAGCGCGCTGAAACAGCTCCACGGCCTCACCCGCGGCGCCACGCTGGAGAAGGAGTTCCCCGAGGTTGTTGAGGGCGACCATGTGCAGGGGCTCCCGTTCGAGCACCTTCCGGTAGTGCAGCTCGGCTTCGCGCTTCTGCCCTAGCTTGGTCAGCATGCCGGCGTAACGGCTATGTGCGTCGGGGTACGGGAACCCGGCCCCCTCGCGCAGCTCAAGGGCTCTGCGGTAGGCGTCTGCAGCCCCCTGGACGTCGCCACGGTCCCGGTTGAGATCGCCCACGAAAACCCAGGCGCTGGGACTGCCGGGGTTAAGCGCCACGGTGGCCGACCAGAGGCTCGCCGTCGAGCACCAGTCAGGATTCCGGATGACCGTGCGCCAAGCATAGAACCCCACGAAACAGGCGCCCAGCAAGGCAGCCGCCTGACGTTGCAGCCGAAAGAGGGCCGCCAGCAGCCAGCCCAGGCAGAGCATGACCCCCAGAGACGGGATGAAGAGCAGCCGGTCGGCCCGGACCGTGCCGACCGGGAAGAGCAGATTGCTCACCGGCAAAAGGCTGAGGAAGAACCAGGCCAGGCCGAAGAGGGGTACGAACCAGCGGCGCCGGTACAACCCGTGGCACACCCCCGCGGCCACCGCGATCCCCCCCAGCACCGCGGCGACCCGCAGCGGGGTCCACGCCAGGGCGAGCGGCCGACTGTAGTCCGAGTACTCCGCACACAGACGCAACGGCAACAGCGTCTGGCCAAGGTACCGGAAGATGACTTCCCAAGCATACAGCAGGCGCTGTGCCGCCGACGCCCCTGCCATCACCTCCTGAACCGCGGGGTGACCGCCGCCCACCACGGCGCCCCGCATGATCAGGTAGAGCGCCAAGGGCGGCGCATAGAGGGCGTAGTACCGCCATTGTCGCAGCGTCGCCCGCAGGTCAGCGCGGCGGAGCAGCAGCCATTCTGCCAGGAACACCAGCCCCGGCAGCACCACGACCGATTCCTTGCACAGAAGGCCGACAAAGTAGAACCCCGCCGCGATCGCCACGTCCGGGTGCCGACCGGGTCCAGCCGCGGCCTCCACGTCCTTACCGCCGCGCCGCCGGGCGGCTCGCGAGACGGCCGCGTCAGGGCGCGGCAGGGTGCGGCGCAGATGCAGTAGGTGAAATAGCGCCCCGAGAACCAGACACAGTCCGGCGATGATCTCCGCCTGGCCGACCCCGTTCGCCACCACCTCCGTGTGTACCGGATGAATCGCGAAAAGCAGGCCGCAGAACAGCGCGAAACCCCGGTTGCCCACCAGCAGCCACAGCAGGGCGTACACCATGCCGCCCAGCAGCGCGTTGGCAACGACATTGACGAGGTGGATACCGAAGGGCCCCGCCCCGAACAAGGCGCGTTGCAGCGCGAAGAGCCATAGGGTCAGCGGCCGGTACAACCCCGCGCCGTTGCCTACTTCCGCGGACCAATAGGGGGTCGTGAAGAAGGTCTTGAGGTCCCACGGGCTCTCCAGGCGCGAATTCTGCTCAATCACATGGATGTCATCGTAAACGAAGCCGTTCGGCAGCGAGTTCGCAAACACCGCAAACGCCACCAGGGCCACCAGTACGGCCAAGGCCGAGTCCTTGCGCCGATCCCACATCGCGCTGGCCGGGTCTGCCTGCAGCACCTGCATCGATGGCCTCCGTAGTCTCAGGCCGCCTGGGCCACGCCCGCTGCGGCAGGATCACCCCCGCTCCCCCGGCGCCGCCCCCTCTTGTCGCAACCGGCAGCGGCGCCTGGGGCTCGTCATCCAGCCTCACCAGGCCGAAGTTGTTGTTCGCGCCGTCGAAACGGCCCTCCGGCGACGGGGTGCCCGCTGGAGCCGATAGAAACCTGCTATTTCAAGGTCACGACGCAGAGAATAGTCCCGGTGTGATGGGAGTGCAAAGGAAGGCGGAATGGTGCGCCGCCCCCTCGCCGCGTTTGGGTACCACAGGATCGCCGTGCCGGTGCCCCTTTTGCACGGTTGCAGATGGGTACGCCGCATGGTACTGTCCAGCGACCTGCAGTCCACGGCGCGCGACCCGGAGAGCCGGCCCATGCCCAGCGGCAAGGTCAATAGTGGGGCGAGGCGCAGACCATGTCCAACGCTGATGCTATCCCGGTGCGCTGTCCGCACTGCCAGGCGCAGTACGTCGAGGCGCCGCTGCCGCGCAAACTCAGTGCTGCCGGCAACGATTTCGTCCTCCTTGACCTGCTGGGCCAGAGCGGCATGGGCCTGGTTTACCGGGACCGGCAGAACTCGGTGGACCGGCAGATCGCGGTCAAGGTCATCCGGCCGGAACTGGCCGACCGGGAGGGCCTGCGGGATCAGTTCCTCATCGAAGCTGAGGTGCTGGTGATGGACTGGGGCCTGGCCATCAGCGTCAGCGCTGACGGTAAGGCGGAGCGACTCAAGAAAGCCGCCAACGCGGCGGGCACACCGGCCCACCTGGCCCCCGAGATGGCTCTCGGCCAGGGGGACCGCATCGGGCCGGCCAGCGCGGTCTACGGCGAGTGCAACGAGGCGATCTCGGGCTGCCGTCAGGCCCTGGCCCTCTGGGCTGGCAACGTGCCCGCGGTCAAGGGCCTGCGTCGCGCCCGCGAGACCCTCGCCCAACGCGCCCTGGAACGCGGCGACCTGGCCCTGGCCCGCTCGGAGGTCGAGGCCATCCGGGCCGAGTGCCGCGAGTTGGCGCTGGAGGGTGAAACCGGTCAGGAGTCCCGCCTTCAGGCGGTCCCCTCCCCAGCAGAACCGAGACCGCCT
>CAIZKT010000263.1:0-15035 GCA_903933565.1 uncultured Victivallales bacterium
GCGCGAGAACACACGCCGTCAGTCATGGCACAGGCGCCAAGCCAAAGCGGTGTCGCGGTCGCCGTCGGCGACCTTGCCACACGCACACGCACATGGCCGAGGCGCGATATGGAGTGCGTGCGGCAGAGGGCCGTGGACGCGGCCCGTCGACGCCGCTTTCAATGTCGGCGGTACGACGGCGGTCGTTTCTTGAAACAGCCTTGCTAGCGGGCTGCTTCCAGATACCGCCACAGGGCCCTGGCCAGGTCGCCTCCGAAGGCGCGGACGCCGTCGGGGTGTACGGTCCAGTCTTTGACGTTGGCATAGGGGAATTCGAGGGTGCCGCCGAAACGGAGGCCAGGCAGCGTCTGGGCCCAGCGCGCAAAGCTGCGGCCAGCGCCGTAGTTGCCCTCGGTGTTCCAGGCCGTGCCGAATGGCAGGTTGTCGGACACCGCATAGGGCACGGGCGCGCTCCGGTGGCTCTCCAGCAGCGCCGCCAGGCGGGTGGTTTCCTGCCACTGCCGCGGGTCCGCCTGGCCGACGAAGTAGGCCTGCTCGTTGTAGGCGCCGCAGAGGTGCGGGCAATGCAGGTCCAGCGCCACCAGGGGCCGCCCGCGGGACCAGGTCGGCACGCTGGCACGGATGGCTTGCACCGTGACGTGCATACTGGGGTCGCTGTAGTCGCGGTTGTGGTCGCGCGGGCGGCGGTTCTTGCCCTGGTCGCCATCCTCGACACCATCCTTGTCCACGAACGGCACCGCCAGCACCTCGACGTTTTCACGAAACCAGGCGCCGGTCGCGGAGTCCGCCAGCACGCCGTCGAGGAGGCCCTCAAGCTCGAAATTCGCGATGGACTCGCAGGCATGGTGGCGGGCAGTCAGCAGGAGACAGCAGGGCGCCTGTCCGTCGAGGCGGCCAGCCAGGAGCCGTTCGGCGCTGCGCCCTTTGGCGGTGCGGCAGAGTTCCTCCAGGCGCAGATGGGCCGATCCGGCGTGGCGTGTCAGGAAGCGTTGCAGGTCGCTCGCCACGTAGGGGATGGAGAAGGCGTAGCGCACCTCGTCGGCGTGGGCTGGGAGGGTGTGGGTGAACTGCGACCGGTCGGGCTGCTGCCCCAGCCAGGACCACGAGAGCCCGCCGTCGGTGCAGACCGCCGGGCCGCGGGTGCCGATCACGTCTTTGTCGGTGAACTGGAAGGTGAGCCTGCGCCCGGCGGCGCCGCGAACGCGGAAACACCACCAGAACCACCAGCCCTCGGTATCGCGCAGGTCCTGGCGCAGGTAGACCCGGTCGGCATCGCTGCGCTCGACGATGAGATTGCCCCCGGGGAAGCCAGCGTCAAGCGTTCCGCCGCCCGGGAGTGCCCAGGCACTGGCCGTTCCAGCCACCTGGCCTTGTTTGGTTTCAGCTGTTGTCATGAGTCATGAGTCCTCCGCGCTTAACGTATACGAATCTGTGACGGTTGCTCGACGGTCTGGGCCGCCCCATATTGTCTCCCTGACACAGCGCTTCGGCTTGGTTCCAAGGAGATGCACACATGGATGGACGCGAGATTGGTTTTGGGGTTGTCGGGCTGGGCATGGGCAGTCACCACTGCAAGGCGGTAGCGGCGGCGGCGGGGGCGCGGTTGGTTGCCGTCTGCGACCTTGACCCGGCGCGGCTGAAGCCGGTGGCTGAAGAGCACCACGTCACCGCCTACGAGTCCTATGCCCAGATGCTGCGTGACCCCGCGGTCGAGGCGGTCTGCATGGCGACGCCCAGTGGCCTGCATGCCGACATGGCGATCGAGGCTGCGGCGGCCGGCAAGCACCTGCTCATCGAGAAGCCGGTCGACGTACGGCTGGACAAGATACAGCGCCTGGTCCAGGCCGTCGGCGCGGCGCGGGTCAAGGCCGCGGTCGTGTTCCAGACGCGGACCCTGCCCATGTACCGGCGCATCAAGGCTGCGGTGGACGCCGGCAGGCTCGGGTCGCTGATCGGTGTTCACGGGGTGCTGCCCTGGTACCGCGAGGCCAGCTACTACCAGGGTCCGCATGGGTCGTGGAAGGGAACCTGGGCCATGGATGGCGGCGGTTCGCTCATGAATCAGGGGGTACACACGGTTGATCTGCTCCAGTGGGTGGGCGGTCGGGTGCAGGCGGTCTTCGGCGCCTTCGGCGTCTTTGCGCACGACATCGAGGCCGAGGACAAGGCGGTTGCCGTGCTGAAGTTCGCCAACGGCGCCCTGGGCACGCTCACCACCACGACCGCGGCCTACCCCGGCAGCGGCCGTTTCTTCCTGGTCCATGGCGCCAGCGGCACGATCACCGAAGCAGACGATCATCTGCAGACCTGGAAGCTGAAGGACGACCAGGGCGGCGCCGAGGAGCGCGAGATGCTGAGCTTCTACGCTCGCCCGGCCCAGCGCCCGGCGGGGGTGACGGACGCCAGCGACCCGATGGCGGTTGGCTCAAGCGGGCATGTTTTCCACATTGAGGACCTGGTGCAGGCCATTCGGGCAGACCGGGAGCCCTACGTGACGGTGCAGAGCGCCGCGCACGCCGTGGAGATTGTCAACGCCATCTACGAGTCGGGACGGACCGGCCGCGAAGTCAGGATAGGTTAAGCCGCGCCAGGTCCGGTGAGGAGCGTGCGATGTCCGCCAGGCAAGCCCGAATTCACGAAGTCACCTTCTGCGCCCAGGTGAAGTCCTGGGCCGAGGCCCTGTTTGCGGCCAGGCCCGAACTTGGGTTCAGGCGGGTCGAGATCGAGGAGTCCTCCGTCCAGAGCCGCAAGCGCTCAGACCTGCGGGTGTATGATGCGAAGGGCAATCTGCGCCTGGCGGGCGAGGTGAAGCTTCCGGGGACCCCCGAGGGCCGGAATGCCTTTGCCCATGACCTGGTGGACGACGCCTTCCGCAAGGCCGCCAACGCCGGCGCGGAGTTCTTCTTCACCTGGACGGTGAACGACTTCGTCCTCTTCGACGCCAAAGCCTGGCAGAAGCAGCTCATGGACAAGCAGGTCAAGGTCTTCGGCCTTGGCCTTGGCCTGGCGGTTCCGGAGGATATCGGCCGAGCGGAGGTTGTGGCCCGCATCCAGTCCTTCCTCGGCGAGTTCTTCAGCGAGTTCTCGGCGATTCTCGCCGGAACCCGTACGCAGTGGGCCACGCCGTTGGACGAGTTCTTCGTTCGCGCCTTCGAGAGTCACATCGACTGGCCGGTACAGCTTGCCGCGACGCACCTGCATGACCGCGCCGTGGCCGACAGGGCCTTTGATGGACGCCTGCAAGAGTGGATGGGGCGCGAACAGGGGTGGCAAGTGCTGCGGCAGGACGGGCGCGAGTGGCGGGCCTTGTTGGACCGCGCCGCGCGGACGCTGTGCTACGTCTTTGCCAACCGTCTGCTGTTTTATGAGTCGGTCCGGGTCAAACACGCCGCGCTGGACGCTCTCGCCGTACCGCGGCAGGCGACCGACGCCAGCGCGCTCTACGCGCACTTCCAGAGGGCGTTCCAGGCCGCCGTGACCGCTACGGGGGACTATGAGACCATCTTCTACCCGGAGACGACCGAGGCGGACTGGACCGGCGCGCTGATCTTCGGCCATGCCGAGGCCGCCGACGCCTGGCGGGCGGTCTTGGCGAACCTACGTCCCTTCGACTTCCACAGCCTTCGCTCCGATGTTCTCGGCGGCATTTTCAAGCGGCTGATCGCCCCCGAGGAGCGGCACAAGTTTGGGCAGCACTATACCAGCGAGGACCTGGTGGACGTGGTGAACGCCTTCTGCATCCGGCGGGGTTCCGCCGTCCTGCTGGACCCTGCCTGCGGCTCGGGAAGTTTCCTGGTCCGGGCCTACCACCGCAAAGCCTGGCTGGAGCCGTCGTTGCGCCACGACGAGCTGCTGCGTGGGGTCTTCGGTGCGGACATCGCCGTGTTCGCCGCGCATTTGGCCACGCTGAACCTGGCCGCGCGGGACATCAAGAGCGATGAGAACTACCCCTTCATCCGCCGTGGCAACTTCTTCGAGGTCGCCAAGCAGGTGCAGGAGAACCGGCCGTTCTGTCGCGTGCCGGCTGCCTTCCGTCAGGACGACGGTTCGCGCCTGCCGGATGAAGTCTACCTGCCGGAGCTCGACGCGGTCGTCGGCAACCCGCCCTACGTGCGCCAGGAGTTGGTGCCAAAGCGCGAGCGGACCCGGCGACAGGCGCCCATGACCACCAAGGAGGAGCTGGCTGAGTTCGTCGCCCAGTTGTGGCCTGGCCTCGCGCTGAGCCGTCGTGCCGACCTGCACTGCTACTTCTGGCCCTGCTCCACCTGGCGACTCAAGGAGGGCGGCTGGTTCGGCTTCCTGGTGAGTTCGAGCTGGCTCGACGTCGAGTACGGTTTTCGGTTGCAGGAGTGGGTGTTGCAGAACTTCCGCATCCACGCCATCATCGAGAGCAACGCGGAACCGTGGTTCGAAGACGCGCGGGTCAAGACCTGCGCCGTGATCCTGCAGCGCTGCTCCGACCCGGCCGAGCGTCAGGCGCAGGCGGTGAGGTTTGTGCGGCTCGACCAGCCCTTGGCAGAACTCCTCGGCGTACGCGAGAGCGAAGAGACCCGGCAGCGGGCGGCGGAGAAGTTCAGGGACGCCATCAGCCGCTGCAAGGAGGACACGTCCCGCCCGGGAGTGCGGATCGTGGTCAAGCTCCAGCACGAGCTCTGGGAAGAGGGTCTGCGGGCGGGCCGGCTCTTTGAGGAGCAGAGCCAGCGCGGCTGCGCCGACGGCCTGCACGAAAGCGCGAGCGAGTATGGCGACGGCGACGACGAGGAGCCCGCCGAACCGGCCCGCGAGCTCCTCCACGAGGGCTTGCAGACCTACGGACCGCGCTATGGCGGGGGCAAGTGGGGCAAGTACCTGCGGGCACCCGATCTCTTCTTCCAGATCAGGCGACAATACGGGGACCGCTTTGTGCCCTTGGGTGAGATCGCCACGATTCGCCGGGGCATCACCAGTGGCTGCGACGGGTTCTTCATGCCGCGCGACATCAGCGCCGACTTCCTGAAGCGCTTCAGCCACGACGATTGGTTGAACGCCCCGATCATGACGGCATGTCGGCGCGCCGAGGTCGAGGATGGCACGCTCCGACTCATCCTTGCGGGTGACGGGACCGTCCATCCGCTCGAGGCCCGCTACCTGGCGCCGGAGGCGCATAGCCCGATGGCGGTGCGGCGGCCCGTGCTCCGGGCTGACGAATTGGACCGCCTTGTGCTGCTGGTGGCCGAGCCGATCGACAGGCTGAAGGGCACCTTCGTGGCGGCGTACCTGCGCTACGGCGAGCGCGCCACCTTCGCCTCGAAGAAGAGTAAGCCGGTGCCCGTGGCGCAGCGCTCGACCTGCGCCGGGCGAGAGCGTTGGTACGACCTGACCTACACGCGGCGCGGGCATCTGGTCTGGTCCAAGTCTCAGCAGTACCGCCACATCGTCGTCCACAACACCGGCGGGCTCATCGTCAACTGCAATCTCTACGACGTGACGATCCTGGACCCGGTAGCCCGTCCCCCGGTGCTCGTGGCCGCGGTGCTGAACTCCACGCTGGTGGGCTTCTTTAAGTGCTTCTACGGGCGCTATGCTGGGACGGAAGGGAATCTGAAGACCGAGATCGTGGATGTGACGCTGCTCGACGTCCCCGACCCCGCCCGCGCCACCCCCGACGTGCGCGCCAAACTGCTGGCGGCCTTCGCTCAGCTCTGCGCTCGCGATACCGGGGAGCTGGTCGAGGAGGAGTTCAGGGCGTGCCACTCGCCAGAGCGCGCCGCGAAGCTGGCCGCCAGTCCGCTCCCGTTGCCGTGGGAACTGCGCCAGCCCGACCGCCGGGCCCTGGACCTGGCGGTGTTCGAACTCCTCGGGGTCGACTCAGCCGCCGAGCGCGAACGCCTCTGCGACGAACTCTACCGCGAGACGGCGGCGCATTTTCGCCAGATTCGCATCGTCGAGATTCAGAAACAGGAACAGCGCACTCGTAGCGACGGTCGTGGGTTCAGAACCGACGAGCTGGCCGCCGACCTCTGGGACGCATTGACCGAGGCGGAACGCGAGACCCTCCGTGACTGGGTCGCCCGTCAGTCCGGAGACGCTTTGGTGGTCTGCGTTCCTGAGGGCAAGGTCAGCCTGCCGGACGCGGCGGACATGTTCAGCGCCAGCACCGTCTACTTCAGGCAGGCCAGCGTGACGCACGAGCTAGTTCTGGCCAGTCGCCAGCATGCCGAACTGGCGTATGTCCTGGCCCGCGAGAACGTGCGTGGTGACCTGCGCCTGCCGGTTACCGCGGCGGATGCAGGAGCGCTGCTCTCGCGTCTGCGCGACCGCCTCGACACGCTGACGGCGCGGGCCGAGCAGCTTGCCCGCAGCCGCACTGGCGACGAGGATCGCATCGCGGACTTGGCCGGGCTGCTGCGCCGGTGGATGATCCAAGGTCGGCCGACGCACGGTTTGAGCGGCCGCAGTCCAGAGGGCGGCGCCGCCGCTATGGCTGAAGCGGCGGCCGCCGCGACGGCGCCAGGCCAAAGCGGGGTCGTGCCCGCGCTCGGAACTTGAGCTCCGCCCAGGCGCGGGCGGCTCAGGGGGCCGTGCTCTCCTGCCAGCGGAGCTTGGCGGCGCCGAGGACGGTGCCGGTGGCATAGGCGGCGTCAACCAGGGCAATCTGGTGCTCGGCGAGGGCTTGGATCTCGGCGCTCTGCGCGTCCGCCAGTTTAGCCTGGGCCGTGAGCACATCGTTGGAGGTGTTGATCCCCAGCTCGTACTGCCGCCGCTCTGCGTCCAGCAGGCGTTGTGCGAGTAGGACGCTTTGGCGGTTGGCGAGGATGCGCTGCCAGGCTGCCTCGAGGTTGTCACAGGCCATCAGGACCTCCTGCTCGATGAGCGCCTCGCGTTCCGCCTTGGTGCGCAGTCTCTGCTGGCGAGTCATTAAGGCCTGTCGCAGGCGGCTTTCCGCGGCCCCGTTCCCGAGGGGTATCAGGAGGCTGATGCCGGCCCGATGATCGGCAAACCGGCGGCTGTCCAGGAGATCATGGGACTCGCTACGCGAATCGCCCAGGCCGTTAAGGTTGTAGGTGTAATCCAGCATAACCAGGGGCAGCAACTGGTTGCGGAGGTACTCGACCGTGCTGTCGCTCTGGGCCAACTGCAACTCGAGTTCGAGCAGTTCCATGCGGTTGCGCGAGGCCTGTGCCTTAAGGCTGCCCAGGTCGAACTGGTAGTGCGCCAGATCAGGCTCTGTGCCCGGCACGATGATGGTCGCGGAGTCCTGCGGCAAATCTGGGCGGTTGAGTGCTTGTTTGAGTTCCCGCTGGCGGTCGCGGACGGTCACCTCGGCCGTGATGATGCCCTCCAGCCGACTGGCCAGGGCGGACTCCGCCCGCAGCACTTCGACCGGCGAGCGTTCGCCGGCATCCACCAGGCGTCGGGCGGTATCCAACTGACTCTGCGCCAGGTCAAAATCCTGTCGGCGCACCTTCAGGACACAACGGCTAGCATAGAGCCGCCAGTAGACGCGGTCCACTGCGGCCAGAACCCGAATGATCTCCAGTCGGGTGGAGGTCTGGGCGAGCTGCTGACCGTACACCGCCAAACGGATGGCGTGCGTATTCACCCGGCGACCCGCATTGCGCAGCAGCGGCTGGCTGAGGGACACGCTCGCCGAAGAAGCGTAGGTGGGATCGAGACCGCTGCCGTCGGCGAAGTTGTGTGTACGGTCGTCGGCCAGGTTGAAGCTCAGCGTGCCGCCGGTACGCAGGGGCAGCGAGACCCCGGTCCTGGTGTCGAGCAGGTGTGACGCGGCGCCGGTTTCGGTGGAGATCGGCGTGTCGGTCTCGGCGTAGCTGACGCCGCCTTGGAAGACGGACTCGAAGCGGGCCTCTTCCTCGCTCACCCGGTCACTGGCGATGGCCGGATCCACGAGGACGGACTGGATGCGCAGGTTGTTGCTAATCGCCGCGGCCCGGCACTCCTCCATGGTCAGGGTCAACTCCGTCGGCGGGGGCGCTGCTGGCGGGGCGGTCGGGGGCGTCGGCGGGGTGGCCTCGGCGCGCGGGATGGTGGCCGTATCCATGGGCTCGAGGTCGCGCAGATCCGCGGTGGAATCCGGCAGATGGACGAAGGCGTTGCGGTACCAGGCGCACCCGCTGAGGGCCAGGGTCAGGGCGAAGAACGCGGCGCGGAACCAGGGACGAACGTGGTCGGTTCTACTCATGCCGCAGAGCCTCGATGGGATCCAGATTCGCTGCCTTGATGGCGGGAAACATGCCGAAGCCGATACCCACGGCCGCGGAGAAACCCAGTGACATGGCGATGGCCCACAGCGGTATGCGCGTGTGGTCCAGCATGGGGTTGATGGCGCTGATGGCGTAACTCAGACCGTGACCGCAGATGACGCCCACGATCCCGCCCAGGAAGCAGAGCATCAGCGCCTCAACCAGAAACTGCGTCAGGATGGCGGTGCGCGTGGCGCCGACCGCTTTGCGCAGGCCAATCTCGCGAGTGCGCTCCGAGACCGACACCAGCATGATATTCATGATGCCGATGCCGCCGACCAGCAGTGACACGCACACAATGCCGGTCGCCACCAGGGTGATCATCATGGACATGTCGTTGAACTTCTTGATCTCCGTTTGCAGGGTGGTGATCCTGAAGGTGTCCGGGTCCCCTGGCAGCAAGCCCTGGGCTCGCCGCATGAAGAAGCTCAGTTCGGCCTGGGCATCTTCCGACATCGAGGTGTCGCGGCTGATGGCGATCAGATGCATCCAGCGCGGTTGAATGCGCACGTGGCTGCCCAGAGGCACGAAGACCTCGAAGTCTTCGCCGCCGACCAGCTCGCCGATCATGCTCATGGCGGGCATGGGGGAGACGACGCCGACGATGCGGAAGCGCCGACCTTCCAGCAGCAGGCTCTGGCCGATGCAATCGCGCTTCAGGCCCAGGCGGTCCCGCAGATCGGGGTTGATCAGGCAGACCGGCCAGGCGTGCTCCTCGTCCACCACGCTGAAGGGCCGCCCCAGGAGAATGGGCCGATTCTCGACCTGGTGCCAGTCGGGCTGGATGCCATTGACGCGGACGTTCTCGACGGTACGCTCACCGGCGCGAATGGTCTGGCGGCCCCCGTTGCTGACCAAGGTAAACGCCGCCAGGCTGGGACAGTGTTCGAGGACATGGTCGAACTTCTCGGGACTGAGGCGCAAGCGCCAGGCCGCGGCGCCTTTCAGTCGGCCGGTCTGCGGCACCACCGTCCAGGCATAGAGCTTGTTGGTGCCGAAAGACTCCAGATCGCTGAGGACTTTGCGCTTCAGCCCGGAGAGGGCGGCGATGACACTGGTCACCGAGGCCACCCCGATAACGATGCCCAGGGTGGTCAGCATGGACCGCGTCTTGTTGCCCCAAATCTGGGTGACGGCCAGCAGGACATACTGCCCGAACAAGAACAGAATGCGGCCGAGCCAGCCCATCAGGACTCCTCCTGCGCCGCCGTTGGGCAGTGGAGAATCCGGCTGGCATTGGCTTGGTCGGAGACGATTCTGCCATCGCGCATCTGCACGATGCGCAGGGCGTGCTGCGCGATCTCCGCATCGTGGGTGACCATGATCACCGTCTGGCCATGCCGGTGTAGGGCCTCGAACAGGGCCATGATCTCGTGGCTGGTACGCGAGTCAAGGTTGCCCGTAGGCTCGTCCGCCAGTAGGATGCTGGGGTCACAGATCAGTGCCCGGGCAATGGCCACGCGCTGTTTCTGGCCTCCCGAGAGCTGCGAGGGCCGATGCGTGACCCGGTCCGCCAGCCCGACTCGTTCGAGGGCGGCGAGGGCGCGCCGGCGCCGCTGGCGCCAGGGCAGGCGCGAGTAGACCAGCGGCATCTCGACGTTCTTCAGGGCCGTCAGCCGTCCGAGCAACTCGAAGGACTGGAAGACGAAGCCGATGCGTTCATTGCGGGCTTGGGCCAGGCGCCCATCCGTCATGCGCCCGGTGTCATCGCCGCCCAGGAGGTAGCGCCCGGCCGTGGGACGGTCCAGGCAACCCAGCACGTTCATCAAAGTGCTCTTGCCGGATCCCGACTGGCCCATAACCGCGACGTACTCGTTCTCGCGCACCACCAGGTTGGCACTGTCGAGGGCATGGATACGTTCAGCCCCGACGCGGTATTCGCGATGCACATTCTCAAGCTGAATGACAATCTTGGTCTCAGGGGCGTCCACGCGGTCGTCCCCCTTGCGGCGGTCGGCCAGCGGCCGCCGGGGCGGCACTGGTGGCGGCCTCGCCGGTCTCGCCGACCTCGACCTCGCGGTCGTGCGCCAGCGTGTCGAGCACCTTGTAGGGGCCGACGACCACGAGGTCGCCGGCGGCCAGCCCGGAGACGACTTCCGTGCGGGCCATGTCGGCGGCGCCAATGCGCACCGGCGTGACCAGCGTGCGCCCGTTGCGGACCCGATAAACGACGGTGGCGTAGGTCTTATCGGACTCCACCTCGGAGCGGTTCTTGCGGATGGCCTCGGGCAACTCGTCGAGCTTACGGCCGACCACGGCCTGGCTGGGAACCGTGAGCACTCCCTCGTGGACCCTGGTGCGGATGTCGAGATTGGCGGTCAAGCCGGAGTAGAGGGCCACGGCGGGGCTCACAAGGCGGACCTCGGTGCGGTAGTAACGCGTGCCCCGATTCGACAGGCGATGCATAAGGGCGATGATCTCGACCTCACCACGGAGGTCCGTATCCGGGTAGGCCTGCACGTGAATGTCGGCGGGCTGGCCCACCGCGACCTTGCCGATGTCGGCTTCGTCGATCTCCGCCACCACGATCATCGAGGCGAGATCGGCGACCTCCAGGATAACCGTGCCGGCGTTGTTCATGGTACCGGTGACGACCATCTCGCCGACCTGGGCATTGAGGCTGGTAACCGTCCCGTCGATGGGAGCCGTGATGGTGGTGTAGCTGAGGGCTTCCTGCGCCTGTTCGATGTCGGCTTCGGCCGCATCGATCCGATAGCCCAGGACCCGCAGGCTGCCCTCGGCTGCCAGCACCCGGTGCCGGGCGGCTTGCAGCCGCGCCTTGGCTTCGCGGCAGGCGCTGTCGGCGTCATCAAATACCGCCGGCGCGATGTCCTTGCTCTGCAGCAGGCCGGTCTTGCGCTGCAGGTCGCGCTCGCTCTGCTCCAGGCGGATCTCCTGCGCCACGATCTCGGCGCGCTGGCCATCGAGGGACGCCTTGTCGACCTCCAGTTGCGCGGCCATGGCGGCGCGGCCAGCTTCGGCTGCCCGCCGACGGCTGAGCAGGTCGCGGTCATCGAGCCGCAGCAACACCGTGGCCGGCACTGGCGGTATGGCGTCGGGCCGCCCGGCGCTCACCGTGTCACCTTCCTTGACCGGCAACGCCGTGATCCGCGCCGAGACCTTGGCACTGATCTTGACACTCTTGCGCGGCAGCACAATACCGGTAGCGCTGATGCTCTCCGCCAGGGCCCCAGCCGTCACCGCCTCGACCCTCACCTTCAGCGCCGCGGGCGGGGCGTACTTCTTCTTGGCCAATCGCCACGTGCCGTATGCCGGCCCGCCCACCAGGACGGCCAGAAGCAGCAGAATCCCCAGCGTCTTGAGCCAGAAACGCACCGTGACCTCCCGTCGGCCCAACCCCTGAACCCCAGTTCTCGCGCCAGCCGACCAGAGGCAATGCCGCCAGCACGCCCCACTCAGCGCCCTGGCGTCGCGGCGGGCTCCAGGTACACATACTTGTAAGGATGATGGTCCAGGAGGGTGGGGAACCAGCCTTTGACGGTGGGCTGAATCAGCATGTTGCGGACATAGAAATAGACGGGGGCGATCGGCATGTCCGCCATTAAGAGAGTCTCGGCCTGGCCGAACAGCCCAAAACGCGTCTCGCGGTCCGCCTCTTGCGCGGCCTGGGCAAGCAAGCGGTCGTACGCCGCGTTCGACCAACCCGTGCGATTGTTGCCCCCCTCGGTCACCCACATGTCCAGGAACGTATTGGGATCATTGTAATCCCCAATCCAACTGCCGCGCGCGATCTGGTAGTCGCCACGACGGACGGTATCGAGGTAGACTTTCCACTCCTGGTTGACCAAGTGTACGTCGATGCCCAACCCCGTCTTCCACATCTGCTGCACGGCTTCGGCGATGACGCGGTGCTGCTCGCTGGTGTTGTAGAGCAACTCGAGCGGGGGAAACCCTTTGCCCTCAGGAAAACCGGCCTCGGCCAGCAGGCGCTGGGCCGCGCCCACGTCCGCCTGGAAGCAGGCTGAGGCGGTGTAGCCACCGGTGTTGGGCGGGGTGAAGCTGAAGGCGGGGGCCTGGCCGCCTTTGAGGACGAACTCCGTGAGCTGCTGGCGCTGGATGGCCAGGGCCAGAGCGCCGCGCACGCGGGCGTCACTCAAGGGCTTGACGCGGGTGTTAAAGCGGTAGAAGTACGTTCCCATATACGGGTCGAAGCGGATCAACTCGGGGTGCTCCCGCCGGTAACTCTCGATGCAGTGGAGCGGGACGGACTGAGTAACGTGCAGCTTGCCCTCCCGAAAGGCCCGCTCCTCGGTGTCGGCACTGTCGATGGGTAGAAACCGAATCTCGTCCAGGCGCACTCGGGCAGCGTCCCAGTAGCGCGGGTTGCGCCGCACCGTCAACTCGCGGTTGAGGTCCCAGCGCGCCAGGGTAAAGGGGCCGTTGCCGACCCAGTTTTCCGGCTTGGTCCAGGCGGTGTTTCGCTGCTCGATACGACCGTGTTTCTCGATGGTCGGGGGATGCACGGGCAGCCAGGACGTGTGGCTGAGCAACTGCAGGAAGTAAGGGGTGGCGTGCTCCAGGGTCAGCACCAGGGTCCGGTCATCCACCACCGCGGCGCCCACCTGTCCGAAATCGGCGATCTCGCCGGTGTTGAAGGCTTTCGCGTTCCGCAGCGGATAGAGCATGTAGGCGTACTCAGCGGCCAGTGCGGGAGACAGCATCCGGCGGAAGGAGAAGACGAAATCCGCGGCGCGCACGACCTCGCCGTTGGACCAGGTGGCGTCGGCACGGAGATGGAACGTGTAGGTGCAGCCATCGGACGAGATGTCCCAGCGTTCCGCGACCCCCGGCACCGGCCTCAGATCCCGCGGATCCTCTGCCGTTAGACCCTCAAGCAGCGCCGCCAGGACATTGCCCTCTGCCACGCCGGTGACCAGATGCGGATCCAGGCTCTTGGGTTCGGCGCCATTGCCGAGACGAAGCACCTGGGTCAACGCTGGCGCGGGTGCCGCAGCGTCGGGGCGCGTCGGCCTGGGTTTGCCACAGCCGCACCACAACAAGGTCACGCAGAGCACCCCGCAACCGCGCGCCAAGATGCTGCCGACACCGCCGGTGGAAGAACGCGCTGGAGACGTCGTTACCTGAGTCAACATGGCTAATTTACCACCTGGTGCGGCGCCGCCGGATGCGGCGGTGCCACTGCGGACGCCTCAGGGATAGTCCAGAGACCAGGTGCCGTCGCCACCAAGTTTCGGATTACGGCCCCACAGCGCCAGCGCTTCCGGCGGCGCGCCGTGCGCCCCGAGGTGATCCAGCAGCGCCCCATGCAACTCACGCACCATATCCGGCTGGTCCTTCGCGACATCCTTGGTGGCCAGCGGGTCTGTCAGCATCCGGTAGAGTTCGGGCTGACCAGTAGCACCAACCGGGGCATAGCCCCATTCGTGCGTGGTGACGAACGGGGTGACGCTCCTGGCGGGAACCATCCCGGGCGTCCCCACCACATGGCAGCCACTCACCACCACATCGCGGAACCGTCCCCGACCACGGCAGAGAACCGGGGCAAATGAACGGCCGTGGAAAGGCTCCGGCGGGGTGACGCTGACCTCGGCCAGTTCCAGCATGGTGGGCAGAATGTCCACCGGCTCAACCAAGATGCTCAGGCCAGTCCCCGACTTCACTCCGGGGGCCGCAATCAGCAACGGCACATGGTTGATTTCGGGGTACAACGGCCAGTAGCGGTCGTCGGCGGTGGAGATATTCGACTTGCCTGTACGGCCATGCTCGCCCAGACTCACGCCATGGTCGCTGGTGACCACCACCACCGTGTCCTTCCACATGCCCAGGTCGTCCACCTTCTGCAACACCCGCCCGATCCAGCGGTCCACCAGCTCCGCCTCGGCCGAGTAATGGGCTCGCAGGTTGCGCGACTCTGCCTCGGTGTAGGCCGTGCTGCGCCCGTAGTTTGGGTGCAGCATGGGCGGGCCGCGATAGTCAGGATCGTAGCGTCGCACCAGGTACTCCGGCGGGTCCCACGGCTCGTGCGGATCAAAGAAATCGACCCACAGGAAGAAGGGGCTGGACTCACTGTTTTCCTCAAGCCAATGGCAGGCCAAGTTGCCGGTACGGGCGGCGAAGGTGTCCGCTTCCGAACGGTACCCGCGGTTCATCCAGCGATGCATGTCCACCAGATTGTGACCCCGGAACTGCGGTTGCGCCCGAGTTTTCTCGGGGTCCATGGCCCGTTCGATGGGGTCGTTGAGGTGTAGCAGGGGCCTGTCGCCTTCCTGACCGCGCGTCTGGAACGCCGCGGTGAAGGCCGTATCGAAGCGCGCCCGGAAGAGGTGTGGGCAGTCGCAGATCAACTGCGTGGCGTAGCCCTTCTCGCCGAGCAGCGCGGCAACGTGGTTCTTGCTGCTCAGGTCAATCGGCTGCCAGCCGTGGAACGGCCAGCCGATGCGGCCCGTGGCTAAATCGGTGCGATGAGGTATGGTCGGAAAACTGCCGACGATGACCCCGTGGATCTCGGCGGCGTGGTCGGCCGAAAACCGGTTCAGCTCCGGGGTCCGCACCGGCATGCTGACGCAACGGTCGCCAAGGTTATCGTAGCGGAACGTATCGGTGATCAGCAGGATGATGTTCTTCATGTTGCGCTACCCCGTCAGCACACCGCCTGGCAGACCGCAACCGCACGGCATTGGCCGCGCAGCCGGATCGACCGCCTAATCTAGCGCCGCTCAGTCCCATCCACAAACCGCCTGCAGTGGCGTCGGCGCAGGTCAGCTCCGTAGGGGTTTGCTTGTCTGAGAACCGCAGAGGGTCGAATGACCA